>WRLJ01000001.1 GCA_009777685.1 Oscillospiraceae bacterium
ATGGCCGGGCAGTCTGAGCAGCATTCCGCTGAGCCAGCCGCACCGGCATTCATACCGGAACAGCGTGACGATATCCGGTATCCCCGCCCATTCGCCGGAATCCGTCTCCGCCGGCCGAGGCGCGTTTTTGTGCTTTTTTTTCACAGTCCCACCTCTCATCCCCGGGCAAGAGCATGTACTTTGACAAGAGGGCGCGGACGGCAGATTGCCGCCCCCGCGACCTCCAGCAAGAGGGTTTTTCCTGCGTAGGGACGCCATATATGGCGTCCGCCGTTTCCCCCGACGCGCAAAATGGGGAAACACGGCGCGATGCGGGCATCGCGCCCTACGGCGTGTGCGGCCAGGCAAACGCGGTGCCGGACGCCATATATGGCGTCCCTACAGGGTGTGTGCAATCCCCCGGACACGGCACGCCGTGTCCCTACACATTTATATGCCCTGATGATTGACGGAATAGGGTTTTTTGTAGGCCGGCCAAATCGTTCCGCCGTAGGGACACGGCGTGCCGTGTCCGGGCGTGCCGTGTCCGGGCGTGCCGTATTACGCGGGACACGCGCAATCAGTTCCCGGCCATAAACATCCGCAGCAGAACGGTGTTGTCCATCGTCTCCGCCCCAATCAGACTCGTAAAGCTCAGAACATACACGACAATCCACACAATGGCCCCGCCCTTGATCAGCCCCCCGGCAACGCCGCCGATTTTGTTGACCGTGTTCAAAACCGGCAGCTTGGCAACCGTGTCAAGCAGGCGGGCCGCAAACAGCAGGGCCAGCAGGAGGACCAAAAACGCGGCCAAAAACGTAAGCCCCCGGGCAATGGTCTCCGTGAGGGCGGAGGTCAGCGCGGTTTGGAGCGTTTGCCCGGTCTGGTCGATGTACCCGGCGACGGACGCGGCAAACCGCTGGGCGTTGTTCTGGTTGAAGCCCAGCGCGGTCAGCAGCTCAACGGCGAAGGTTTCGGTGACCGCGCCCGCTTCCGCGGCGACGTTCAGGGAGCTGTCCTCAATTCTGAGATCCACCCAGCCGCTGACGAACGGCTCGATCAGCCCCTCCACGCGCGGGGAGAGGGCGTTTGCCGTGAAGTGCGCGCCGACCAGGGACAGCGCCAGCGTCAGCGCCCCGGCCACCGCCATGATCAATCCCGTTTTCAGCCCGCGGGCCCCAAAGAACAGGATTGTGCCGAGAATCAGCGCGTCGATGATGAGATACGGGGACATAAGCAGCCTCCTCTTGGCGGAGCGGAACGCTTCATTCCGCCCCGTCTGATTTTATGGAATCGCGCCGGTTCCCTTGTAGCGCAGTACAAGCATGGTGATATCGTCGGCTTGCTCCGCGCCCTCGGCGAATCGGTCGATCTCGCGTTTGACGGATACCGTAAAGTCCTGCAAGGACAGCCCCCCAGAGCCGTCCGATACCAGCCGGTTTGCCGTTTCCAGCAAGCGGGGGTCGGAAAACAGGCTGTTTTCGCGGTTGACCGCCTCGGTCACCCCGTCTGTATACAGAAACAGCTCGCCGCCGGGAACCAGGGTGGTTTCATGCGGCGTATACCGCATATCCTCCATGCCGGCCAGGACAAACCCGACCTTGGAGGTCAGCCAGCCGAACTGCCCGCCGGACCGCAGCAGCGGCGGGTTGTGCCCGGCGTTGACGAAGTCGAGCCTGCCGGTGGGGATATCGAGATAGCCCATGAACGCCGTAACGAACATGCCCGCCTCGTTGCCCTCGCACAGCAGATTGTTGACGGTCTCAAAGACCTCCCTGGGGCTTTTGCCGGACTGGGCGTTGTTTTTAATCAGCGTCTTGGCGATGACCATAAACAGCGCGGCGGGGATGCCCTTCCCCGACACGTCGGCCATGACCAGGGCCAGGGTGTTTTCGTCGATGAAGAAGAAGTCGTAGAAGTCGCCGCCCACTTCCTTGGCGGGCTGCATACTGGCATAGAGGTCAAACTCGGAACGCTCGGGGAAGGCGGGGAAGATGCCCGGCAGCATACTGGCCTGAATCTGCGTGGCGACGTTCAGCTCGGTGGCAATCCGCTCCCGGTCGGCGGTGACGGCCGCCAGGTTTTTCATGTAGAGCCGGATATCGCCCGCCATGCGGTTAAAGCTCTCCGCCATCGTTTGCAGCTCATCGCCGGTGCGCGGGACCCCGAAGGCCCGCAGCTGCCCGTCCTCGGAGCTGAAGCCCTCCATGTGGCGCGACAGGCGCACGACGGGGCGCAGAATCTGGCGGTGTATGAGCAGCAGAAGGACGGCCAGAAACACCAGGACGATGCCGAGGGTCAGCAGCAGGAGCCGCACGGTTTGCAGCGTGATTTCGCGCAGAATACGGTCCATCGAGATATCGGCCCCCACCACCGCGGTGATGGCGCCGCCGGCCGTGTACACGGGCGCGTAGGCGGACGCCAGCCAGCCGTATTCGCTGTTGGTGACGACCGCGCCCTCCGTGGCGCGCCCGGTCAGGTAGGTGTCCAGGACGATCCCATAGACCTCGTCCTCGCCGGACTCCTCGCCCAGCCCGGCAATCAGCGCGGCGTCGCCGCCCTCGGAGAGAATGTCAAATATGTAAACGCAGTTGTTGACCTCCGTATCGGGCCTGACGACATACAGGTAGCTCAGCCCGAAAACGCCCTTCAATTCCGTCAGCAGCGCGTAGGCCGCCTCATACTCGCCGTCCGCGCCGTTTTGCAGATAGCCCTCCACGCTGTCCCCGTTGACCAGCGCGGACGCCGCCCGGGCCGCGCTGAGGGCCAGCTCGGTGTACCGCTCCTCCACCTGCCTGTAGCTGATGGAATAGACGGCATACCCGACGCTCAGCGACAGCAGCAGTCCCATCGCGACAAAAACGGCGGTCATTTTCCCTTTAACGCCCAGCTTAATCGTTTTCATCGCCCACCTCCGGTATTTCAGCCAGGTATATCTCAGCGGCGCACACACACGCTTCCCCGCAAACGGGGCAGTGGAAGCCCATCGCGTGAAGGTCCCTGTAGAAGTTTTCGTACCGCCCCAGGCGGATGCCCCCGTCAAACGCGGCAAAGACCTTGCGCGCCGGCGCGCTGCCGTCCGGGTAAATCCAAAACTCGTTTAAGGCCAGCTCCGCGCCCCGGCGGCGCAGTTCCGCGATCATGGCCGCGCAGAGCCTGCCCGCCAGACCGAGGCGGCGGTACTCCCGCTTGACCGCGACCGTGTCCCCGGTGTATACGGTCCGGCCCTCCGACAGACGCCCGATCCGGGCGGCCAGCTCCGGGGGGCATCCCGGCAGGGCGATGCCCTTCACATAGACGAGCGCGCCGGCAAACATACCGCCGACCGTACACTTCAGCGCGATATTGTCCGGGCTGGCCAGCACCCGTTCAAAATGCGGGCGGACCCCTTTGCCGTAGAACAGGGCCTCCTCATTGAGGGCCACCAGGTCATCCAGGTCGGCAAGCGTCGCGTGCGAGATGTCGGCGTTCATGCGTTCCCTCCCCTGGCCCCCCGGCCCAGCAGAGCAAAGAGCAGGAACAGCGCGGCGGAGACCAGCCCGATCACCCAGGCCGCCAGCCGGTAGCCCAGCGCCAGCGCCGCGCCGAACAGCAGCGGCCCCGCCGTTTGCGAGAGATTGTCCAGCAAGGAGTATATGCCCATGGACTTCCCGGTCCCAAACGCCTTTACCGCGCGGATTGAGGAGAAATACACCCCCTGCGCCACATAGCCGAAGCAGGCGGCGGCGCTCATCATAAACACGGCGGCGGCGGCGCTCTGAAACGAGGGCCGCAGCGCGAACAGAATCAGCCCGGCGGCGCACAGGCCGCCCGCGAGGAGGTTGGTTCTCTTCCCCCCCAGCCGTTTCAGCAGGGCGGCGGACAGGGCGGGCGCGATAAAGATACCGGCCGCGCCGGAGAACAGGAGCGCCTGGCCGATGCCGACCTCGGAAACGCCCTGCTCGCTGGCGTACAGGGGAAAGGCGAACTCGCGGAAATACAGGATGACCATAAAGGGCGACATCATAAACAGCAAGAAGGAAAACACGCTCTTGTCACGCAGAAACCGCGCCAGACCCATTTCCTTTTCCTCCAGGGCCTCCATCTGCGCGCTGAGCGACAGCCCGAAACTCCGGGGCGCGCTCTTGAAGGCAAGCCACAGCGCGGGGAGCAGCGCCGCCGCCGACAGCAGGAAGGTCAGGGCATAGCCGCCCGCCTGGGCGGCGTAAGCGCCCGCCGACGTGCCCGCCACGATGCCGGCGACCATGCCGATGTTGACGCCGGAAAACAGGGCGCTCTTCCGCCGTTCCTCCTCATAGGCGGCCGGAAGCGTGTTGCCCGCCACCACCACCACGCCCAGGCCGGCCCCGGAAAGGCTCAGTCCGGCGATCAGCAGCGCGTAATGGTTCATCGTCACGGCGGCGGCGGTGAGGAAGAGCCCGGCGATTTCCGTCACCGTCCCGCACACGAGCGAGAGGTTCATGCCCAGCCGGTCAATCAGCACGCCGCCCGCCACCGCCGCGATGGCCACAAAGAACAGCTTGGCGGACAGCGGCAGGGCCGCGCCCATCGACAGCGACCACCCCAGCCCGGAATCGGAGAAGATGCGGCCCGAAAGCTGCGGGATAAACGCCGTGCAGGCGCTGTCGGCCAGAAACGCCAGGAAGATGAGCGGCCGGATCAGCTCCGGGACATAGCGGCCCTTCCCCGAAAGCCGCCGCAGGGCGGACAAAGGCTCAAGGATGGCGGAGACCTCGGAAAACACCAGGATGAACATCACCAGCAAAACGGCGGTGGACAGGGCGATGTCCCGAATCTGCCGCTGGGTGCGCAGGGCCGCCGTGTCCAGATTGTATCCCATTTCGACCAATCCGGCAATCGCGCCCTCCGAGCTGAAGACCGGCGCGGCGGCATACGTCCACGACCCGTTGACATCGGAAAAGCTCTCAAACAGATAGGGCGCGCGCCCCTCAAAGACGTCGCTCCAGCCCTCGGAAATTTCAGCGATGGGGTACATCACGCCCACCGTGTCCTCGTAGTCCAGCACGGAATACACCACGCCGTCCACGACCTTGTGCAGGACATAGTACAGATAGCCGCCCTGCTCGTACGCCGTTTCGCAGATCGGGTCCAGCGCGGCGCGGACGCGGTGATAGGCCGGGCCGCCGTAGTCCTCCGGCGCGTTCAGGGAGGCAAAATCATCGCCGATCGTCATGCCGGAAATGCCGCTGACGGCCAGCGTCATCTGCGTGATGCTAAACTCCTTTTCCTGGGCCTCGGTCTGGATCGACGCGCTGAAGATACTGGCCGCCACGATCACCGAGGTCAGCGTGACGGAAATAATGATGATGAACAGATACTTCGACTGGCCGACGCCGCCCTTCAGGACGCGCAGGCCCAGACGCCCCAGCAGGAACAGGACCGCGGCGGCCGACGCCGCCGCCAGCAGCCAGACCAGAAGCCGCCGCAGGAAATACTCCGCGGTGTATTCCGCCGAATCCCCGGCAAACCGCGTCTCTCCCCCGGCGGAGACCTGGTAAACGCTCTGGCCGTCGGTGAAGCTGACCAGCCCGGTTTCGTCCGTGTCCAGCCGGAAGATAATTCCATCTCCCTCGAAAAACACGGAGCCGTCGGCGCGGACGATGCTCTGCGAGGCCAAGTCGGTGATGTACAAAGAGCCGCTTCCGTCCGGCGCGGCCTCGCGCGGGATCCAGCCCGCCCGTCCCAGGCCGTCCAGCGCCGCCAGCCCGCCCGCCGCGTCCTCCGCGTAAATCACGCCGTCCTTGCTGACCGCGTATAGGGTATCCCCAAAGGCGTCATAGACGGCGCCGTACAGGTACGGGGCGTTTTCGGCGGACACCGAGCGCAGGAGCGCGGGGGTTTCCCCGGCCAGGCTGTTCACCAGGCTGTACAGCTCCAGCGCGCCGTCACGGGCCATCAGGAAGGTCAGGCGGCCGTCATGGGAGCGCAAATCCAATATATTGCCATGCTGGAACGGCTTTTCCTCTTCGTAGGGCCGCTCGAACAGGACCGTTTCAAAGCGCCCGCCGGCGGAGAAGCGCAAAATCCGCTCCGTCTCGACCCGCGTGCTTCCTTCCTCGTATTTCACATCGGCGATGTAAATTTTTCCGCCGTGCGCGGCGGTATGCTCGGCGTAGAAAAACCCTCCGGTTTCCTTGGCCCCGGTGATGGCGGCGCTGACCTTATGCCCGCTGAGAACCGTCACGCGGGTCTTGCCGCCGTCTGTCACCAGCAGCAAGTTCCCGGCGGTGACCGCGTGGGAAGGGTCGGCGAAAACCCGTCCCCGGTCAAAGGGGTTTTCCGCCAGCCGCTCACGCCCGGCGAAGACCGTCAGCAGCGCCGCGGCCAGGAGCGCGCCCGCAATATATACCGCCCGTTTCCGTGGGTTTCGGATTGCCATGCCCTTCGCACCTCGTATGTTTATTCTGGGGGCTTTCAGAGCTTTTTTCGTATGAGAAGGATGTTTTCACTGTTTTCGTAACGGTATTCCGCATGGTCCGTCAGCTTCTTGACGATGAAGATCCCCAGCCCGCCGATCTCCCGCTCTTCCACGGGCAGCGACGTGTCCGGGTCCGGCCTGGCCAGAGGGTCATACGGGGTTCCGCCGTCCCGAAACTCGGCTTCAAAGATGTCCGGCCCGGCCGTCAGGCGGACGCGAACCTCCCCCTCCCCGCCCGGGTAGGAATAACTCGCGATGTTGATGAATATTTCCTCCGCCGCGATCAGCATCGCGTTTTGGCCGTCCTCGTCCATCCCCGCCTCCCGCGCCGCGCCGCCCACAAACGCAAGCAGGTCCTCCAGGCGGTCACGCCGCGCGGGAATCGCAAGATGCCAATGGACGGCATCATATAAATCTTTCACACAAATCCCCCGCTAACCCTCGCAGGCAAAATAACTGAACATATCCCCGCCGCCGTTCCGCCGGACCGCGGCGTCGATAAAGCCCGCCGTGGTATCCAGCGCCTGGGTCAGCCCGGCGACCGTTACCGGCCCGCCCGCCTCCCGCAGTCCCTTCAGCCGGTAAAACAGCGCGTCACGGGATACGTCGGTGATGGCTTCCATCTCCGCGGTAAAGTCCTCGATGCCCTTCCGCAGATACGCGTACGCCTCGTCCGCCGACTTCGCGGCCAGCAGCTTCGACAGCGCCAGCGAGTCCAGGTTCATCTTCTCAAAGTTCTGCGCCCTCGCCGTCGCGGAGATGTTCAAGCGGACAATCACGCCCAGGATCATCTTGTTCAGCAGCCCCTGGTTGAGGTCCTTGCGCCCCCGGAAGACCTCAAAGAGATCGTCCAAATACCGGATCGCGGTTTCCGCGTCGCCGTCCATCGTCGCCTCAATCAGCCGCCGCTCCTTGTGGTCCGGGTAGGCGTATTCGATGTCGCCGGCGTGCAGATAGTCGATGTGGATGACGTTGTTATGCCCGAAAATCTGCGTGGCCCGGCAGGCGCGGTCCGCTTCCCGGCGGCTGATATGCAGCTCGCCGGCCTTGTTCCGCGTCCGGCCGATCCCAATGGAGAACATGGCGTCGGTTTCCCGGAACAGCCGGAGGCGAATCTCGTTGGCCACTGACAGGGTATGCTCCTTGATGGGCGATTTGTCCAAAATCAAGTAAAACTCGCTGGCGTCAGAGGCAAGCAAGCGAACGGCCTTGAGGTCGGACGCCGCCCGCCGCAAGGTCCGCAGGACCTCCTCCCGGTAGGAATCCGAGGAGACGCACAAAACGGCATACCCCGGCGTCCAGTCAAACGACTGGGCCAGCAGGACGGCCGCCTCCTCGTGGGTCAGGAAATGGCTCTTCATCAGCAGCCGCAGGGTCCGCTCCCCCTCCGCCTCCGGGTCGGGCGCGGGGGCGGGCGGCGGCGGCGCCACCTTGCCGCAATCCTTCAAGGCCGACGCAAAGCTCCGGGTGAGCGTGACCCTCGGGATGCGGGACAGGATCAGCGCCTTCGGCACGTCCCCCACCACCATCAGCTTAACGCGCGGAAAAAATGAAATGACCGCCCGCAAGACCGGAATGGCCTTCTCGTCCACAAGATTGGCCGCGCATAACAGAATATGCGCCTTCTCGCGCGCCAGCAGGCGCACCATCTCCGAGAGCGTAAGGCACTCCGGCAAAACGGCCAGCCCTTCCTTTCTCAGGCTGTCCCGCCACATCCTCCCCTCGGGGGCTTTCCGGTTGGCAACAAGAACACTTTGCATAATCCCGCGTTCACTCCTGTCAGGTTTTAACTTTGCGGTAACAGCATACACCCGCAGATATACACGTGCCAGTATACAGCAGGAAAAAATTAGAAACCACCGCCCAGGGGGGAAATGGATTTCCCCGAACCGCGTTTCCTTTCGTTCCCCCGGCTGAAAATCCAGCGAATCCCTTCCCCCCTGGGATGTGTTTTTTGCGCCTCGTTTCCGTTACGATACAATTGCGCGTGCGCGGAGCGCCGCTCGCGTAGGGGAGGGTGCGCCGTGGAGCGTCCGGAAATGGCCGAAATCTATGAAACGTACTTCTCAAAAATTTATAATTTTATCTTTTACAAGGTCATGCACAAGGAAATCGCCGAGGATTTGGTCAGCATGGTCTTTCTCAAAGCGCTGGAAAAATATAGCTCCTACGATATGGACAAAGGCGCCATCTCCACGTGGCTGTACGCCATCGCGCAAAATCTGCTCACCGACTATTACCGGACCCGCAAAATCCCGGTCAGCCTGGACGAAGCCACCGGCGACCTGGCGCTTTGCGTAGACTTTGAGGAGCAGTCCTCGCTGATCGCGGACGAGACGCGGCGCGAGCTGTATCTGGCGCTGGCCGAACTGGACCCGCGCACGCGCGACATCCTTTCGCAAAAATATTTTCTGGAGAAGAGCATCCGCCAGATCGCGTCGGAAAGGCAAATGAACGAAAGCACCGTCTCCACCATCCACAACCGCGGGCTGAGCAAGCTGCGCGCGAGGATGGGCGGCGGCGTTCTCTGAGTTTGCGTGAGCTATCGGAAGGGTTTGGCCGTATAAGAGGACACGGAGCCAGCGGGCCAGACAAGCAAGGGAGGTGAGGTTTATGCCGGACTTGAACAGCAAACATCTGGATTTTTCCCAGGAGTCGAATCTGAAGGAACGGCTGTGGGCGCAGATACAGCAGCGCATGGCTGAGCGCGCGCCGCTGCGCGAGGAAATCGGGCTGGAGGAGCTGGGGCCGCGGGCAGCAGCGCCCCGCGCCGCGGAGAGCGCGGGCAATAAGCCTCCGCAGAAAGAGCATACGCGCCAGAAATAACCGGCGCGAAAATACAGGGAAGGGTGAATGCCCGCATGGAGCAGTATGACAATCCCGGCCGGCCGGCAGGGCCGGAGCAGGGAACGGCGGACCCATCGAACGCCATGAGGGTTCCGATTACGCTGGCGGAGCTGATGCGGGAGGCCGACCTCAGCCGCCCCGCGAAAACCGCCGCCGCGCGCAGCGATCCGTCCGTCAAGCCGGATCGTACTATGGGAGCGAGGTGAGCGGGATTGAACACATGGATCCGTAAAATTCTGACGTGGCTGCTCGGCTGTTTCTTTGCCGTGGCGGTGATGGGCTACATCCTGATCGTTCTGATCGAGAAGGGCGCGGAAACCGTCCGGACGCAGGACTACAGCCTGCTCTGGGAGCCCAGTCTGTTTTTGCGCACGGAGACCTACATCTGGGGCGGGGCCGCGGCTGTGCTGCTGGTCGTCCTCTACTTCGTCTACGGCAACAATGACGCCCGGCGCGCCAAGCGCATGATGAAGAGCAAGGCCAAGGGCGTGGAGGGCGCGCTGGAAAACTCCCGCTTTATGAATGACGAGGAGCGCGACTACAACTTCGCGCCGTACCGCTACAGCAAGCTCAAGGAAAGCAAGAAGGACGGCGTGCCCGTGCGGGCCATCATGGAGGGCAAGGAGCTGAAGGTCAACCTGGCCCCGCCCATGCACGGCCTGATTATCGGCGCCACCGGCAGCGGCAAGACCACCACCTTTATCAATCCGATGGTCCAGATCCTGGGCGAGACCCAGGCCGCCTCGTCGATGATTCTGACCGACCCCAAGGGCGAGCTGTTCCAGATGCACTCCCAGAAGCTGAAGAAGAAGGGGTACAAGGTCATGGTGCTGGACCTGCGCGACCCCTATTCCTCGTACCGCTGGAACCCGCTGGAGGGTATGTTCCGCATGTATACCGAGTACCTGGAGGGCGGCAAGGGCATTTTCCGGCGGCGCGACTCGGCGGTCAGCTCCGGCCTGGAGCTGCACGACCCCCCGGAAGCCTTCGGCGAGTGCTGGTATGAGTACCAGGGCACAGCCTACGCCTCCAGCAAGGAACTGAGCGGCATCATCAAGGTCAAGCGCCAGCGCATTTATGACGAGATGTACGAGGACCTCAACGACCTGGTCAGCGTGCTTTGCCCCATCGAGTCGGCGGACGACCCCGTGTGGGAAAAGGGCGCGCGCTCGGTCATTATGGCTACCTTGCTGGCTATGCTGGAGGACAGCGAGAACCCGGATTTGGACATGACGATGGAGAAGTTCAACTTCTTCAACCTCAACAAGGCCATCGCCAACTCCGAAAACGAGTTTGCGGCCCTGAAGGAGTATTTCAAAGGACGCGACACGCTCTCCAAGGCCGTCACCCTGTCCCGGCAGGTGCTGTCCGCCGCCGACACGACGCTGGCTAGCTATATGTCCATCGCCTTTGACAAGATGAGCATGTTCAATGACGAGGGTATATGCGCGCTGACCTCGGCCACCGACATCAACCCCGACGACTTCGCCGACCGGCCCACCGCGCTGTTTTTGAAAATCCCCGACGAGAAGGACACGCGCCACGGCCTGGCGGCGGTCTTCGTGCTGTGCATCTATAAGGCGCTGATTAAAAAGGCGTCCGCGCGCGAGGACTTGTCGCTGCCGCGCAATGTCTACTTCATCCTGGACGAGTTCGGCAACATGCCGAAGATTGACAAGTTTGACAAGATGATCACCGTCGGCCGCAGCCGGAAAATCTGGTTTAACATGGTGGTGCAGTCCTACGCCCAGCTCAACAACGTCTACGGCGACACCGTGGCCGACATCGTCAAGAGCAACTGCGGCATCAAGATGTTCATCGGCTCCAACGACATCGAGACCTGCAAGGAGTTCTCCGAGCTGTGCGGCAACATGACCATCTCCACCAGCAGCGTCTCCAGCTCCACGGGCGACAAGTCCGGCAATTTGTCGGTCTCGACGCAAATCCAGACGCGCCCGCTGATTTACCCGTCCGATCTGCAAAAGCTGAACAATAAGGAAAGCACCGGCAACTCCATCATCGTCACGTTCGGCAACTATCCGCTGCAAACCAAGTTCACGCCCAGCTACAAATGCCCGCTGTACCAGTTCGGCATGATGGACCTCACCGAAGCGCGCAGCAATGTGTTCTACAGCGAGGAGGTCTACTACGACCTGGCCTACCGCAATCAGCTTATCCTGACAAAGGACGGTTGACCATGAATAGGAAAACGCTCATCCTCATACTGGCCGTCGCGGCGCTTTGCGTGGTTGTTGCCATGCTCGCCGTTCCGGCGCTGGCGGGTCCGGACGACTCCGCGTTCCCCTCTCCTGAGCCGAGCGCGTCTGTTTCCCCTGCCCCCGCTCCGGGCCAGACTCCGCCGGGCCAGTCCCCCCCAGACCAGACCCCCCCGGGCCAGACCTCGCGGCCGGACGGGAGCGACGCCCCAAGCCCGACGTCGTCCTCCGCGCCGCCGCCGTTCCCGGATTGGTTTAACCAGCTGACCGACATGCCGGCGTGGCTGTTCACGGTCGATGAATTTCCCGCGTGGTTTTACGAGCTGCCCTCCGAGCCGGACTGGTTCCGGCAGGCCGCCCGGATTCCAAGCTGGTTTTACCAGATCACCGAAATTCCCGCCTGGTTCTATCCGCCGGAGCCGTGCCCCTGCGGGATGGAGTCGTGCGAGTGCGCCGGCGGGCCGGAGGACTGCGACTGCGCGGACCCGCTTTGGCCCGGCCCGGAGCCGCTGATTTGCCCCTGCGGTATTCCCAACTGCCTGTGCGAGGGCGACCCGGACTGCGAGTGCGCCGGGCCGCGGCCCGACCCGGACTGCCCCTGCGGGATGCCGGACTGCCTGTGCGAGGGGGAGCCGGACTGCGAGTGCGACCCCTACACCCCGATCCCGCCCGGCTTCTGCCCCTGCGGGATTCTGGGCTGTGACTGTGAGGGCGGGCCGGACTGCGACTGCGCGGAGGGGGGCTTCATCCTGCCCGATCCCGATCCCATCGACAACCCCGAGCTGCCGGTGAGCCTGCCGCATACCGTCCCGATTCCGGGCGGGGTGGGGGAGATTCGGTCGAGCGTGCCCCACGATCTGGTCACCAACACCGCCGTCAGCGTGGAATTTCCCTCGCATCTGTACATCACCCGGGACGGCGAGCTGTTCTCCTGGACCCCCGGGGACGTGCTGGCAGACCCCGGATTTTATGAAATCGGCTCCCCGGACGTCGCCCCCGCCCCGCTGTTCCGCTTTCGGATTGTGCGCGGCCCGGTCAACGACTTGCCGGAATATACCGCGCCCAACGGCTTTTTTATCCGTGAGGTGAGCTACAACGAGACCTTGTTCGTAGTCCATAGTATCTCCTACCCGCTGGAAGAGGACGGCGCGTACTTCCTGATTTTGCAGGAAGGCAGCCCGGAGAATTTTGTGGAAGTCCCGGAGGACGTCGACCCGGAATCCGGCTGGGTTCCGCCCGAAATGATTTATGTGTCTGTGGAGATTGACCGCACGCCGCCCGTTCTGACCTTTGAGGGGCTGGACGACGAGGATACGGCCTACGGCCCGGTCAGCTGGAGCGCCGACGAGCCGAACGTCTCCATCCGGGTGGTGCGGAACAACAAGCACTATGACTATAACCTCTGGGAGCTGTCCGAGACCGGGCAATATTTAATCATTGCCTCGGACGCGGCGGGCAACGAGAGCCTATATGCCCTGACCCTCCGGTATGACATGAACGCGGCCGCCATTTGGACAATTGTGATTGCCGCCCTCCTGCTGTCGTCGCTGGCCGGGTATTTGATTTACTACCGCCGGCATCTGCGGGTGCGGTGAGGAGGAACCCGCCCTAAGGCTCCTTTCCTAAAGGAGCTGTCGGCGAAGCCGACTGAGGATTGACAAAGTTCCCGTAGCGTTACCCCCAAGCGCGTACCCCGCCCTAAAATCCTCCGTCACGCCTTGCGGCGTGCCACCTCCTTTACGAAAGGAGGCTCACGCGCCCTAAGGCTCCTTTCCTAAAGGAGCTGTCGGCGAAGCCGACTGAGGATTGACAAAGTTCCCCCGCAAGCCCCCAAGCGCGTGCCCCGCCCTAAAATCCTCCGTCACGCCTGACGGCGTGCCACCTCCTTTACGAAAGGAGGCTCACGCGCCCTAAGGCTCCTTTCCTAAGGAGGAACCCGCGCCCTAAGGCTCCTTTCCTAAAGGAGCTGTCGGCGAAGCCGACTGAGGATTGACAAAGTTCCCGCACAGCCCCCCCCCCAATGTCTTTCGGCCCGTTCCCTCGGGTCGTTGGCATAGATATTTTACCATGAAAAGGAGGTGCAACACATGTACGGAGCGTTCAATTCCTTGGTCCTCACCGCCGCGGCGGCGGCGCCCGATCTCGGGAAGGTCGTGTCTCCGATTACCACGCTGCTGGAGACCATCTTTACCGTGGCCATCCCTTTGGTGGGCGCGATCGGCGCAATCTACTGCATCCTTCTTGGCCTGAAGCTGGCCAAGGCCGACGAGCAGCAGGACCGCGAAAAATCCAAGCACGCCCTGAAAAACGCCATCATCGGTTTTGTGCTGATCTTTGTGCTGGTCGTCGCGCTGCGCATCGGACTGCCCATCATGAGCGAATGGGCCGACAGCCAAACGGCGACGCAGACAGAAGCCCCGGCGTAGCTGTCCAACTGAACAGGGCTGCCGCGGAGCGCAACCGCAATCCGTCGGAAGGCGCGGCAGCCCGGGAGTGAGTGTTTGTCATGTTTATGTTCAAATTTTATATCGCGGCGTTGTTCACGGGCATAAAACGCCACGTTTTTTTCCGCGCGGCCACCACCTTTGAGTGGGACAAGGCCGGCATCCCGACCATTCCGGATACCGGCGAGAAGGTCGCGGACCTGATCATCTCCGCCCTGAACTGGGTCTTGTCCTTTGTCTGGGAGACGGTGATCGGCGGCTTCATTGATATGATCCGCGCGTTTTTGTATTCCATGCTGGTCATTCCGCTGTTACTCGTGCATATCTTTGGCGGGGCGGTGGATTTGTTCTCCGGCTTGCAGGCGTTTGAAACCGAGGTCAAGACCATCGCCCCGGCGGCGGCGTTTCCCGACGTCCCGTACAACGGCTTTCTCCGGCTGGACAGCCTGTATCTGTTCGATCACTGGGTCGAATACGACAACGGCGGCGGAAGCCAGCCTGAACCCACCGTCGCGTTCAATGATTTCAAGGACGCCATGTTACAGCTCTGGCACGGCAACGGGGACACGAAATCCAGCACCAAATCCAGGGTTCCGGAGTCTATCAAAAACAACAACGGCAGCTATTATCTTGAGCAGGCCATCAGCGTATACCGCAACGAGCCGGACATGCTCTGGACGGAAAAGGGCGCGAAAAGCAAAGCGACCGATGTGCATAACTACTTCAAAGCCTATGGCGGCAGGGATGCGCACACCAGGGACTTGGGCCTGGATTTCGACGAGATGACGACAGCGGAATTCCGGGACTGGTATTTCCGCTTCTTTTTCTACAACTCCACCGAGATCGAGCGGGGTATCATCCTGGTGCATCCGCGGGATGTCTACGGGGACGGGACCAACTATTTGTACGGCGGGTCGTTTGAGTATAGCGGCAGTCGCTGGAACAACGACAAACCGAGAGATTGGGATAACGGCTCCACGGTCTACCAGCGGGTAAGAGGGTTTTATACCAGCGAAGGCTATGGCGAACGGACGCCCCTGACCCGGGGCGACGAGGCCATGCGGTATCACAAGTTTCTCCCCGACTGGGGCGATAACAACCAGACCATCATCCGCCATGCCGTCATACACAATATATACCACTGGAAAGGCACTTTTAGTACATATCGCTACTATACCTATAAACTCTACACCTATTACCGGGCCTCGCTGCTCTGGGAAGACTTTGTCCAGAATATGCCCGGCATTGTGGGCGACTACAGCATCACGAATCTCTATGACTGGAACCGCTACACCGACACCTTCCAGGAGATCATGCGGCAAAACGGCATCAACCCCGGCTGGGGGCAGATGTACGAGTACGTCGCCAACAGCCTCCGCTCGGGCACGCCCATGTCGCCCAAAACCGAAACCAAGCGCTATACCATGCTGGACCTCTTCTTTGCCCAAAACGCCGTGTCTTATGCGTTCTGGGGCGTCACCCTGATCGCGATGGCGCTCTGCATCGCCTTTTCGATCATCGCCGTCGTCCGCTCGATGGGCGACCTGCAGCAAAAGCGCCCGCTGGGGCAGGTGGTCGGCTCCATCGGCAAGGCCATGCTGACCTTCCTGCTGATCCCCGTGATGGTGATCGCCGCGGTGAATGTCTCCGGGGTCCTGCTCCAACAGCTGGACTATACGATGGCGGCCGCGTCCGTGGGCGGCCTTACAGGCGACACCAGCTCCGACGGCCGCAACACCAGCGGCTTTGTGACCGAGCGCTTTGACGTCCCCAAGGGCATCATGCTGGGGGCCATCACGCTGGACAGCATCCGCGACCCCAACCCCAACAGGCCCCTCTCCCCCGCCCAGCGGCGGGAGGAATTTGAAAAGGTGAAGGCCGACATTGTGTCGGGCCGCCTGGCCTGGGCCAACGCCGGGGAGGTGGTCAAGCGGGTGGACGTCTTTAAGATGTATTTGCTGCCCTCCATTGTCGCCGCGTGGTTCTCGGCGTTCATTATGATTATGATCTTAATGATTTTCATCCGGCGGATCTTCGAGATGGTGATGCTGTACATTGTCTCGCCGCTGTTCGTGGCCCCCATGCCGCTGGACGAGGGGCAGAAGTTCAAGGCGTGGAAGGACGCCTTTATCGGCAAGGCCATCTCGGGCTTCTCCTCCATCCTGATGCTCCGGCTGTTCCTGATGTTCGTGCCGATGATCTGGCAGAGCGGAATCCGCTTTGCCTCGGACGAGTTCGCCGACGTGATGCTGAAGGTGCTGTTTATGCTCGGCGGGCTGTACACGGTGTATAAGTCCCACACGATGATCACGGGTCTGGTCAGCCAGCAGGCCGCCTCCGCCGAAACGGAGAGCAGCACGGGCCTGGTCGGCGCGTACACGGTGGGCGTGGCCACCAGCGCGCTCCAGCAGACCATGACCAAAATGGCCGGCACCGTGGCCGGCAAGCCCTTCGACCTCGCCGACAGCCATCTGGACAAATTGTTCAAGCCCGGTAGCGGCGGCGGAGGAAGCTCCTCTGGCGGCGGCGGTGGCGGTGGAGGCGGCTCCGGCAACAAGTTCAGCGGCGACTCCGGCGGTTCCGGCGGCGAGTCCCCCGACTTCTCGGGCGGAGGAGGAGGCGGCGAAAGCTCCGGCGGCGGAGAAAGCTCCGGAGGCGGCGGCGGAGGCGGAGGAGGCTCCTCTGGCGGAGGAAGCTCCTCTGGCAGCTCAAACCGCTTCTCCGGCGGAGGAGGCGGAAGCTCCTCCGGCAGTTCGTCCGGCGGCGGCAGTTCCTCTGGCGGCGGAGGCTCCTCCGGCAGCTCGTCGTCGGAGATCAACCCCAACACCCATTCCAGCTACCAAAAAAAGGGGCTGTTTGAGGACGAGTTTGAAAACGAACCCTTCGAGGGCCGCCTGTTCTCCGACCCCCCGCCGCCCCCGGCCCCGTCCAACCCCGCGCGCGACCGCTTCATGGCCGCCTATTCGGGGGAAAGCAGCGGCTCCCAGCAGTTCAACAGCCGCCCGGGCCTGTTCACCGACGAGTTTGAAGACGACGATGATGGTTAACGCGCTGACGCCGGCCCTGGGCGGCCTGGCCGCCCGCGCCGGGGCCGCGCTGGGCTACGGCGGCTACCACTACGGTCCCAGCCCCGAGAATGAACTCATGTCCGAGCTGTTTTACCACATCTATGTCTTCTTCCTGGACTTTTTGGAGAAGCTGTGCGGCTTTTATGAGATTCTGGCCGGCACGCGCACCGTGGTCTACAACGGCCAGCGGATGGTTCTGGTCGATATCCTGTTCAACCACGGCGCGGTGTCCTACGCCTTCTGGGGCGTCACCTTGATCGGCATCGCGCTGGCGATTTTCTTCTCCATTCTGGCCGTCTCCAAGCGCATGGTGGAGTTCAAGGGCGAGGGCCTCGGCCCCACGTTGGGACAAATCGGCCGGACCCTGCTGAGTTTTCTGCTGGTCCCGCTGCTGGCCTTCGGTCTGGTGCGCACGGGCGCGATCGTCCTCAACGCCACCGACGACCTGTTCGCCAACAACTACGAGGCCAACCTGCCCGGCTATATCTTCGCCACCACCGCCACCTCCGCCGGCCTTTACCAGGGCGGCCAAAAGGGGCATATCGACGACGCCCTGCGCAAGCCCTACCTGACCGGGGCCAAGCGCTATGACAACGTGGCCGCCGTCAAACGCGACTTCAACCTGGGGCTGATTGACTCGCTCTCCGGCATCTTCCTCTGCGTGGCCCTGGGCGCGATTTATGTGTTCATCTTCGTGTTGTTAATCGTCAGCCTGTTCGGCATCGTGCTGCACTACATTGTCTCCCCGCTCTTCGTGGCCACGATGGCCCTGGGCGACCCGGAGATGTTTATGCGCTGGCTGCGCTCGTTTATCCCCTGCTTCTTCACGGGCTACGGGCTGCTGCTGTCGTATAAGATCATCATTTATATCATCATTCCCTTCCTCAGCTCCGGCGTGGTCTTCTCCGCCGATCCCCTCGGCGACATCCTGCTGAAATTCCTCTTTGTCTTCGGCATGGTCTACAGCGCCTACAAAAACGCCGGAACCCTGGCGCAAATGCTCAACCCCGACGGCCAGAGCGATGAGACGATGGTGCTGGGCACGGCGGGCAGCATCGCCTCGGGCGGCCTGAAAATCGCCTGGGCCGCGGCCAAGAGCGCGGGCAAGGCGGCCCTCAAGCTGGGCGTGAACGCCGCGACCGGCGGGCTGGATATGCTCGCCGACATGGGCAGCATGGCGACCAGCGTGGCCTCAGAGGCCGTCAAGGGCGCGGCGGAGGCCGTCACCGACGCGGCCGCGGGCGGCGGCGGCGGAGACGGCGGCGGTTCAGAGGAAGAATAAAACATTTGGAGGCGGCGCGTATGCGTATCATCCCGAAAAACACCCGCGTAAAAATCGAGTTCTACAAGGGCATTGACCTGCCCGACGCCGTCATCGGCCTGTTGGGGGTCATCCTCGCGGTCGTCCTGTTCACCTCCAACATCCCCTCGCGCTTCTGGCTCATGCTGGCTACCGCGGTCCTGTTCGGCGTCCTGCTGGTGCGCATCGACAGCGAGAAGACGTACATGATGCTGCTCAACCTCTTCAAGCACCTGAGCATCCGGCACGTCTATACCAAAAACGCCCCCAAGAAGGGCGCGGATATCCGCGCCCTCATGCCCTTCACCGGCTTCGGCGACGGGTGCATCGAGTTCAGCGACGACTATTTCGCGCAGGTCCTGGAGGTGCCCTCCGTCGAGTTCCGCTTCTACAGCGAGCACCGGCAGGACACCCTCATCGACCGCGTCCTCGGCTCGGCCCTCCGGCAGTCTGGCGACCTGATGGTCAATCTGGTCAAGCTGGACCGCCCGGTCAACTACGACCGCTGCATCGAAAGCGAGTTTGAGAAAATCGAGGCGCTGAAGTCCTCCTACACCAACGGCCTGGTCTCCGAGGACGAGCTAAAACTCCGCGCCGACGTCCTGCGCGGCCGCATCGAGGCGCTCCAACGCCTCAACACCGAGAAAACGGTGGTCACTCCCTGCTATTACCTGGTCTTCTTTGAAAAGGACAAAAAGACCCTCAAGGAAATCACCCAGGCCGCCGCCGGCCTCCTGTCCGCGCAGGAGCTGAAATGCCGCGTCCTGACCGAGCCGGAGCTGGCCGCGTTCTGCAAATACGGCTACACCCTCGAATTTGACGAGCGGGAAGCGCCGAACCTCGAGCCGGAGGATTACATGGACTGGATCATGCCGGAGAAAATTGAGTTCTTCGCGCGCCGCCAGACCGTGGACGCGCTCAACACCTACACCCTGCGCATCAGCAACTACCCCACCGCCGTCGGCAACGCCTGGGGCTGGCGTCTGTTCGACATCCCCAACACCAAGGTCGTTATGAAAATGAAGCCGGTCGACAAGTACAAGGCGGTGCGCCGCATCGACCGCGCCATCGACGAGCTACGCAGCCAGTCCGCCGCCACCGGCAAGACCAGCCGCGTCATCGAGCTAAACGAGCATATCGAAACCCTGACCCGCCTGCTGATGCTGCTGCAAAACGACAGCGAGACGCTCTTCGAGGTCAACATTTTCCTCACCATCTACGAGCGGGAAAAAGGCGAACGAATCACGGTAAAAAAGAAAGTGCGCCGGATGCTCAACGAGGAGGGCTTCCGCTCCGAGGATATGATGTTCCAGCAGTTTGACGCCTACGCGGGCGGCTGCGTGTCGGCCTACGACCCCTTCTCCGGCCAGTCCCGGGGCATCCACTCCACCAGCGTGGCGGCGGTGTTCCCGTTCGTCCACGGCGTCCTGCACGACGAGAAGGGCATCATGATCGGCAGCAGCGGCCGCACCCCGGTGCTGATTGACTTCTTCAAGCGCGACCACGACCACGTCAACAGCAACATGGTCATCATCGGCAAATCCGGCAGCGGCAAGAGCTTTGCCACCAAGACCATCCTGGCCAACCTGGCGGCCGAGGACAGCAAGGTCTTCATCCTCGACCCGGAAAACGAATACCTCGGCATCGCCAAAAAGATGGGCGGCAAAATCATCGACGTGGGCAGCTCCAAAACGGGGCGTCTCAACCCGTTCCACATCGTGCCCAGCATCGACGAGGAGGACGAGGAGGCGGACGCCGGCGGCGCGAACAGCAGCTACTCGGCCCACCTGCAATTCCTGGAGGAATTCTTCCGCCAAATCCTGCCCGACATCGGGGCCGACGAAATGGAAATCCTGAACACCAACATCAGCCGGACCTACGAAAGCAAGGGCATCGACGCCCAGACCAACATCGCCGCGCTGAAGCCGGGCGATTTCCCCACCTTCGACGACCTCTACGACAGCCTCCTGAGCGCGTTCCAAACCTCGCAAAGCGATTTCGGCCGGGAAAACCTGCGCATCCTGCTGACCCACATCGCCAAATTCGCCGGCGAGGGCCGCAACGCCATGCTCTGGAACGGGGAAGCCACCGTCACCACCAACGAGAATTTTGTGGTCTTCAACTTCCAGTCCCTGCTGGCCAACAAAAACAACATCATCGCCAACGCGCAGATGCTGCTGGTGCTGAAATGGCTGGACAACGAGATCATCAAAAACCGCGACTACAACATCCGCTACGAGGCAAACCGCAAGATCATCGTCGTCATCGACGAGGCCCACGTCTTCATCGACACCAAATACCCCATCGCCCTGGACTTTATGTTCCAGCTGGCCAAGCGCATCCGCAAATACAACGGGATGCAGGCCGTCATCACGCAGAACATCAAGGACTTTGTCGGCAGCGAGGAAATCGCCCGCAAATCGACGGCCATCATCAACGCCAGCCAGTATTCCTTCATCTTCGCCCTGGCGCCCAACGACATGCACGACCTTTGCCGCCTCTATGAAAAAGCCGGCGCCATCAACGAGAGCGAGCAGGAGGAGATCATCAACAACGGGCGCGGCCAAGCCTTTGTGGTCACCAGCCCCGGCAACCGCACCCGCGTCCGCATCACCGCCTCCAAAGAGCTGCAAAAATTATTTTAATAGGGGGAAACGCCGATGACCATCACCAAAACAGACGGAAAAACCATCGTTTGGGCCATAGAGGGCCGATTGGAGGCCGAAAGCGGCCTCCGGCTCCAGCGCGAGCTGGAAGCCGCCTGGGACACCCTGAGCAAAGACCTCGTGTTTGACTTCACGGGCCTGACCTATATCAGCAGCGCCGGGCTGCGCGTCCTGCTGATGACCGAAAAGAAGGCCCGGGCCCGCGGGGTTCAGTTCTCGATCAGCGGCGCCAACCAAATGGTCCGCGAAATCTTCGACATCACCGGATTTTCCAGCGTGCTGTCCATTGTTTGACGGTCATGTGAGCTATAACAGCGGAAACGCCGTATATAGAAGCAAGCACCCGCACCCGCATCCCCAAATTTTGATGGTTCCCACGGGAACAGAAAGGACGGTATCCCTATGCCGGGCTTAGGAAAAGAAGTATTCCAGAACATGAAAACGGTCGAGGACCAATACCTGACCACGGAGATGAACATTCAGGCTCTGTTCTTCCAGCAGAAGGGCGCGATGAACGGCGACGTGCCGGGTCTCAAGCCCCAGGAAATGCCGCCGAAGCCAACCCTGTACCACACGGACGATATGGCCACCCTGCGGATTTTGAGGGACATGGAAAAGGATGTCGATCCCGCCAACGCCACCCTCAAGGCCTCGGTCGGCGAATACCAGAAGCAATGCTACAGCTCGCTCCAAAACCTGTCCCTGCTGCGGACCAAGAACGCCTTCCTCGGCAAGCTCATCTCCGGCATAGACAATGTCGCCGCCAGCCTGAACCTGAGCGATGTGGAAAAGCAGCGCGCGCTGGATACGCTGACGGAGGTCAAGCGGCGCGGCGACGCGAAGATTCAGGCCGACAAGCTCTACATCGACAACTCCGTCCGCCAGTTCTCCAACGACCTCAAGGGCGAACCCACGGTGACCTCCAACGGGGTGGTGCAGTACGCCCATGAGCCCGAGTTTAAGGAAAGCCGATTTTTCCACATCTTCAACGCCGATGTGGAAAAGCGGCGTCAGGAAGCCTTCGACGGCTTCTTTGGCCAGCAGTTCCCGGACAAGGGCTTTAACATTCTCGAAAACGGCGTGAGGATTACCATCGGCGGCGTCACCTATGAACTCATTGACGAGACGGGCAAGAAGTCGGACGGCCCGGACAAGAGCGGCATCCAGCTCCGCGCCCTCGAAGGCCCGGAGAGGACCGTGGACCTCAATGATCCTGAGCTTGACGCCCCCGAATCTCCCCAGCAATCGCAAGCCCCCAAAAAATCGGGACTCCTCGCCATCGAATACCCGGAGCAGTCCCAGCCGTCTATGGTCCAGGAGGAGCCGCAGGCCATCGAGATTGACATCCCCGATCACGACTTTGTCATGGTGAACAAAGAAGAAATCGACATGAACGACCTCAAGGACCCCACCCCCAGCCGGAGCCCCTCGTTCTGGGATTCGATCACCGACATGGTCAACTCGGCCGTCGCGTTCGGCAAGAGCATCCTGCAAGCGCTGAAAATCATCGGGCCGGACCTGCCGACCCTCAACCCAGACCATACCCTGAGCGGCCCGACCGTCACGGAACCGGCCAAAGTCTCGCAGCCCAAGGAGCGCAGCGTATAAAGGACGGCTCACCGCCGTCCAAACGGAAAAGAGGAGACAGCTATGCCCAAACCGGAACGTATCGTTAATTTCCAGATTCCCGCGGCCCGCGGCGTCAATGTCAAAACATACAGCCGCGCAGTCAAGAATATGGATAGTCCCAACACGGCGCAATACGGCGCCGGCGTGTATGACGCGACCTTCGGCGCGGCGTATACCGATGAGCAGCGGGAGCTGATGCGGGCTAACGGCCTGGATGAGTTCGACATGATCTTCATCGACGGCCAAAGCGTGCGCGATCGTTTCGGCTACAACGCGAGCGCTGTCGGCATGGGGCGCTCCCAGGAGGCCATGAAGGCCGCGGTGATCGGCGCCCTGATGGATGCCGATAAAAAGGTGGAATTCTGCGGCGTGGAACGGACGCCCGAGGGGCTCAAAGCCACGCCGCCCACCGCGGTGCAGGCCGACCTGCGCCTCAAGGAAGCCAAGCCCCGGCTCGGGTTTTGGGACAAGGTCAGACAGTTTTTCGGGCTTTCGATCCCGGCAGACAAAATGACGAACGCCGAAAAGGCGCGCGGTCTCCATAACGAAAGCGCCGACGCCCGCAAGGAGCGGCACAGCAAAATCGCCGACGCCCTGGGCGAACGCGCCCGGCAGGTCAAGCAAACCCTTGACAAGCGGGAGCCGCTCATGAAAGCCGTGGAAGCCTACAATCAGCTGGAGGCGCGCAACTCCGCCCTGTACAACGACCACATCAAGGACGGGGACACCCTCCTGAGCGGCGAGACCGCGCGCGAACAGCGGGCCAAATGGGGCGCGGTGTTCACCTTCGACCCCCGCCCCTCCGAGGTCGACCTCGAAATGAACCTGTATATGCTGCACCGCGGCCTGACCCTGGAGCAGGTCGTCTCCAGCGACCCGGCCCATGATGCAAAGAAAATCCAATACGCCAACGATTTCTACACCCTGCTGCGCGAGGCCGCCGAGCCCGTCCTGAAGGCCAAACAGGAGGCGGAGGAAACCTCCAACCAGCTCTTTGACCGTATGCTGGACCGGGAGAGCTTTCAGAAAAACTACGTGGCGCAGAACCCTGGCAGAGTCAAGGACCTGACCCAAGAGCAGCTGGCGGAGCAGGTGGAGGCCGCCATCCAGCGGCAGCGGAATATCGACGCCGCCAAGGCCATCGAGACAGCCACGGCAAACCTGATGCGGAACTCGCCGGAGATCGGCAAGCTGCGCAATACGTTCCTGGAAATGGGCCGCGCGATGGGAGACCAGAAGATGCCCTCCGGCAATCTGTCCGATCTGCACGGGACGCTGGACGAATACGCGAAGCTGGCCGTTTTGAAGGGCATCTCGCACAACCACCGGACCTATCTCTCCACGCTGAGGCATACCTTCACACCCGAGCAAAAGCAGGAGTTTGAATTCCACAAGGACGTTGAGACGGCGATGGGCTTATGCGTCATCCCCTATGTCGAAACCGTCGACTTCGTGGCTTCGGAGAAGTTTTCGCAACCCGAAATGATTACTTCGGCGGACTTGACACGTACCCAAATGAATCAGCAATGGCTTCCCACCTCCGAAAAACTGGTGCGCGGCAAGGAAACCTACAGGGACCTCGGCCTCAGCGTCAAGGACATGCAATACGTGCAGGAGACGGTGGAGATCAAGGACGGCAAGGAGTACCCCGTTTCCAACACCTTGACCGGGAGGGACGCGCTGGAGAATCAATATGCCGACCACAGCACACAGGTGATGACCCAGTGCACGAGCCTAACGCTCGACGCCAAGGTCATTTCACAGGCGTTCAGCGGTTATCTGGACGCCCCAAAAGAAGACGTCAGCAGTCAATTTGTCAAGCCAAGCACCCCCGCAAAGCAAGTGGAAATTTCCGACCAGCCCGCGCCTCAGATGCGCAAAGACCCCGTTGAGATGAAAAGCGGAACGCTGAAACCCAAGAAATAAGGAGGCGAACGGGATGCAGGAAGCTGTAATCGCCGTGCTGCGGGATTTTGTCGAGAATACGATCCGTACCATCGGCCCCGATTATGAGCAATACGCCAATTTTTTGAACGATTCGCAAAGAACGGAGTACGACAGGCTGACCCGCCGCGCCCAGTTCCTCAGCGAAGCCGCGGACACCCTGCTCACGCAGGAGGAAACCGGCGGTCCGGACCTCGGCGACGACCAAATCTACAGCCTCTCCGAGCAAAACGAGGTTCTGCGCGACTATGCCCTCATCCAGCAAATCGTGGAGGGCAATCTGCTGGCAGACGAGAACATCATCACCGCAATCAACGTCAGCTACAGCGATATGAGGAAATCCTTTGATTCGGCGATCCAGGAAAACGAGAAGGAGTTTGCCGAGTTTGAACAGAAATTCCGCACGCTGACGGCCCCGGAAACGCAGGAGCAAAAGCAAGCGCCCAGCGTCAATCCGCCGCCCGAACCCCAAAAGACGGCCCCGGCCAGCATGGACGAGAGCGTGAAGGCGGACCTAAAAGCCCTGATCGGGCAGGTGAAGGGCTACTTCCACACCCAGAGCTTTGACGACTTCCAGGAGTTTTTGAAGGAACCCTTCAAAACGGAGTACAACGCCTTTACCGCGCGCTCCGCGTTCCTGGACGACTCCGTCAAACGTATGCCGGGCTATCTGGGGGAGGAGCAATGGCTTTCCTTTGTGGGCCATGTGTCCGACCTGGCCGAGAACAATAACCTGATGCGGGACTTTGCCTTTGTGAAGGGCATGATGCAGGAGGGCGTGCTGCCGAAGGGCGATACGGCCCAGGCCATCAATGCCAGCTTCCTCGCCTTTACCCAAAAGCATACCCCCGCGCTGCACGCGGGCGAGAAGGAATTCCAGGACTATAAGGGGCTGGTCGAGGACCTGGCCGCCGAAAGCAAACGCCAGAAAGCGCCTTCCCCGCAGAGCGGAAACGACTCCGTCTCGCAGAGCATGGACGATCGGCGGCGCGAACAGCAGCGGCGGCGGCACGAGCAGCTGCGGCGCAATGAACCCAAGCGGCGTGAGGAAGAGCTGCGGGTGCGCGCGGAACGGATGCGCGAGCGCCAGCAGGCGGAGCCGCCGCGGGCGAGACCGGAGAGCGGCCCGCCGCAGGCAAGGCCGAGCCTATGGCGGCAGATTCTGGACGGGTTGAGCCAGCTGTTTAGGCCCGCGCCTCCCGCGCCCCCGCCCCCGTCCTTCGAGATCACCAACCCCTATTCGCGGGAAACCGCCCCCCTCCCAACGGACCGCTCCAAGGACTCCCTTTCCGAAAAGCAGCTGAATCTGGAGACGCTGCGACAGATCAGGGATAAGAACGCCACCATCCCGAACGACGGCGACTGCTTCTTCCATTCGGTCATCCGCTCGGGGGGCTTATACCACAAAAACGCCTTGTCCGAGGACACGTATGACGAGGTCAAGGACCTGCGCGCCAGGACCGTGGCGTGGATGGACAACAACAAGGACCTGGTCAATGGGCTGTGCGATGACTTCAGCGCGGGCGGCGAGTCGGTCACCTTTGACGAAATGCGGGATTTGGTCCGCACGATGGGAGCCTGGAACGCCACCGCCGGCGATTTTGTGCCCTTCCTGGTCTCCTCGACGCTGGGAAAGGACATCCAGATCAACGTGTACAATTTCGAGGAAACCCGCCCGGAGGTCTCCCGCGACTCTACCCTCGAAATCAGTTCAATGACCGGGGAAAAATCCGAGGACGCGCCCATCGAGGTGTTCAAATACGGCAACCACTACGAAATCAGCAGGGACTACTATGACGCCTCAAACCGGCTGGACAGCCGCTACAAGGAGCCCAAGCAGAGCTTTATTGAGCAGAAGCAGAACAGCCCCGTTTTGAGCAAAGCCTCGCCGCCCCTCCAAAAGTGAGCGGTAACGCACCCCGGCGCGTATAGAGGCATATAGAGAACTAACTCCCCAAAATATAGAGAGAAAAGGAGACAGAAACCATGAAAGAACTCAACGAGAGCCATTTCGCGAAACTGACGGCCCTGGAGGTCGAGTTTACCGACGCGCGCTGCGAGGAGACAAAGCAAGCCTTTGAGGGCATGGAAAAGCTGCACGCCATAGGCTTTGAGGAGCTGGGCAAAAACACCTCGATCCTCGGCTACAACGCGCCGTATTTCCACGCCGCCGACTTCGAGCTGGTCAATCAGCTGTCCGAGCTGGACACCAAGAGCAAGAACAGCTCCGAGGTGAGCAGAACCTGCATGAGCCTGGCCGAGCTGGGCAAAATCCGCTACAAGCGGGACTTTCTCCAGGATGTCGTGAACAACTTTGACACCTATATGGACAGCATCGGGATGAGCCCGCCGCCGCTGGAAAAGGAGGAGAAGGAGTTCCTGTCGAACCGGCTCTCCGACAACGCGCTGTCCTTCGACAGTTACATCCAGAAAAAAGAAGCCAAGCTCCAAACGGAGGTAACCGGCCTGGTCTCCAGCACGGGCAAACGCCCGCTGCCGCAGCCGGAGGTAGAGCGGCCGGTGATCGAGAATCTGATCGTGGAGCAGCAGGTCGTGGCGTATCCAGAGGCAGAACAGCCGGCCAACGTCAGCCCTCAAGAGCCTGATAAGAACACCAAAACCGGCATTTCGCTGGACGACCTGAAGGACGACGTGAAGAACGAGAAGCCCGCAAACCTCGGCAACGGGAGGGTTTCGTTCATGGACTCGGCCGGCGATATCTTCAAGTCGATTATCCGGGAGCTGGTCACGGGCATCGTGTCCGCGTTTTCGGGCGACCCGCTCGCCAAGGTGCAGGCGGACTACAACCAAAAGGTAAAAGGCACAATCCTGGATGTTCCGGTCCGTTCGGCCCCCACGCGCAAGTAGGGATCCCAAAAACACAAAAATAGGAGTGAGCAGCCATGCAAGAATTTACCCCCGAGCAGGTCCAGAAAATCAAAACGCTGGAAGACAGCTTTCTCCAAAAATCCAGCAGCAAGCTTCTTTTTGACCAGCAGCTCCAGCAAAGCGGGGCTTCGATTGAAAACCCCGAGAGGTTTGATGAGCTTGTCGGTCTGGTCAAGGGCGGCGGCTACGTGTCCGGGCGCACGCCGACCGACGATATGCGCTACAAGACCTACGGAGACAACCAATCGGTCTTCCACGGCGATGACATTGAGGACTTAAACCGCCTGTCCCGCATCCGCTGCGGGGACGAATGGGACGTCTCGCTGAAGACCAAGGTTTGCCTGGAATACGCGGACCTGGCGCTCCTGCGCAACAAGAACGCCTACTTAAAGGAGATCTCCGGCGATTTTGACAACTATTTCAACCAGCTCGGCCTGACGCTGAACGAGGAAGAAACGACGTATTTCAAGCAATCGCTCAATACGGAAATCGCGGAAAGCGACAAAAACCTCAAGCTCTGCACAAAGAGCGTCCAGATTCTGCTGGACCGCGTGGAAAAAGGGCTGGCCGCCAACAGCCAGGAAATTTCGCCCGACGAGCTGACGGACCCGCTGAAAGGACAGCAGGAGTCCGTGCGGGACAGGCCCGGCTTCTTCGATTCCATCGCGGAGTTCTTCCAAAAGGTCTACCGGGAGCTTGTGACCGGCTTGGAGTCGGCGCTGTCGGGCAAGCCCCTCGACCAGGTGAAGGCGGCCTATGACCAGCCCAGGACCCAGAACCAGCCGCCGCCCCCCGGACGGTAAACCCTAAAATACATCTGACAAGGGAGGAGAGGCTATGGGCCTGACGGAAGAGCAAAAGCGGCGCTGGGCGGAGCTTGAGGAGCGCTTTATCGCCCGGAAAAAAGCGGCGCTGGAGGAGCAGTACCAAAACGACAAAACAGGACCGCGGTACGGAAAATCCCACATCGCCAAGCAGCCCTTTAAGGACGGGGTCACGATCCATCCCGAGGATTACGGCCTAATGCAGTCCTTTGCCGAGGCGTCCGAAGACGCGCAGGATAAGATTGAACGGCTGAACAGGGGTCTCTTTGCCCAGCCGGAAAGGTATACCGAGCACCATCTGCGGCGCGGCTTCGTCCTGAAAAACGCCTTCGGCCGGTTGGGGCAAATGACCGACGCCCGGCTGAGGACGGAGTTTATCGACGACCTGAAACAGAACTACAGGCAGTACGAAAAGGAGATCGGCATCCAAACCTTTGTGGATGAACGGGAGTTCTTTAAGGCCATGGACCTGCTGAAGGACGTGTACAAGCACGAGCGGGACACCGCGGAGAAGCTGCTGAAGGAGGATATTGAGGCCTTGCGGGCGTATCCCGCCAGCTTTGAAAAGGCCCCGGGCTCCTTGTCGGTGCGGCTGCCCAACTACCACCGGGAAACAGACCCCCGCGCCGCGTTTAACGAGGCCGCCGCGGCCTTCCAGCAGACCCTGCGGGAACACGGAGACATTACCGCCTGTAATAAACACAATGATTATTGCGCCAGAGTATTTGACGAGAATCTTGGGTTTTTGCGGCATCTCGGGCAGGACATGAACCAGGCGTACACGCGGATATGGATTGGCGGGAAGAGCCTGCGGGCGCTGGCCGACGAGAGCATCGGCAGCCGGGCCGAATGCAAGGACAGCGGCGGCAACCCCATCGGTGTGCTGACCACCCGTGAAATCTGGATGAAAAACAAGCTGGCCGAAGCGCTGATGAACAACCCCCAGGATGTCTGCGTAACCCTGCAAGGGCAGGAAAAGACCCGGCTGACCGTGGTGCGGAATGAGTTTGACGTGACGGCCAGGGAGCCGGACAGGCTGGGCACGGTTTTCGACTATCTGGCGTATTATCTGGACTATGGGCTGGAGAAGCTCCGCGGCTTGGCCGGCACGGTATCCGAATTTTTGGGCATTAAGAGTTCCCTGACCGCCGACGAGCTGACCCTGGAGGGCGGCGAGAGACCCCGGGCGCGGACGGTCACGGCCAACACGGGGCCAGACGCTCCAAGCCGGGAAAAGGACGCGCCGGTGATGGAAGCGCCGGTCCAGCCCAAACCAAAGAAGAAATAAGAAAAACGCGGGCGGCCGGGGAGTGACCCCGGCCGCCCGATGGGCGCTTTTTTGTACGGTCTGCGCAGAGCGGCGTTTAGCCGCTCTGTGTGATGCGCCGTGGTTGCTTACGGTTTGGAAAAATAGAAATGTTCGGCGGCGGGACCTATTATATAACCAGTGTTTGTTATGATGATGTAACCACCCTCATTGCGCCTGTACTCGGAAGTAACCCCTTGGCGGGTGTATTCGGTAGAAGTAAAATCAGCGCTGTCCTTGGTCGGCGGCAGATAATTGCTCCGCAGCGCTTGCGGTATATCATACCCCCGTTCAACAAACATCGCCATGCTATCATGGAAGCCGGCGTTTTCCACGACAACGCCCTCCACCGCGACACGAGGACCCCATCCCTCCTGGTCCCAGCCAGTTGGAACAACATCAGCGCTGGGCCAGATGACTTTGGTGACCCATTGCACGGGTTCGCCGGACCTGTCATAAGAAACCAAGTAATAAATTTTTTCACCGACCAACGAAGCTGCCTCCGGGTTATGCAGGATGAGATAGTCGTCCGTCACGGGATTGAAAAATTCCGCATCGCCGGGGTTTTCGGGAAAGCCGTCCGGCATGGGGATGGTGCCGTAGGTCGTGCCGGGGTCGCCGCCGTTGCCGCTCGGCGTCGAAAGATAATAAACGCGCCCCGCGTCATCCAAGCGGCTGATAATATCCGCCTTGCGTTCCATGGGGGGAGGTTCCGGCCAAGCGAAGGGCATACCATAAACGACGTTATCCACGACCGTAAACCCGCTAACATTATTCTCGGCATAGGCGTTGGCCGCCTCATTAGCCGCATCATTGCCGGGGAATACTGTTTTATACATACGACGCCCAGCAACATCCGCCTCCTCGATATAACGGAAGGTGACGAGGCTGTAAATTGTCACATCAATGTTCATGACATAATCGGTATGTTCCTCCGTAAAAACGATATAATCATCGGTTTCCGCATAGAAATACCCCTTGTCGCCCCTGTGACTTTCAAGCGGCGGCTCTACATACGGCGGTGTGCCGTTGTCAGGAACATCAGTGCCGTCATTAAATATGCCGCTGTTGCCGGGGTCGTTACCGCCGCTGCCCTGCGCCCCGTTCGATGACGGCGCGGACGGCGTTTCCGATGGCGGCGGCGTGTTGGTACTGCCGCCCGAAGTGTTGTTGTTGCCGTTTGAGCAAGCCGCTAATGTGACGCTCATGAGCAGCGCAAGGGTGAGCGCGAGGATTTTTGTTGTTTTCATGGGTATCATTCTCCCTGCCTTTTAGGATTGCGCGGGTTCTTTTGCGCTTGCGATTATTTTGAAACCGTATTTCTGGGCGGTGGCCTCGCCGCTCTTGCGGTAATACTCGGTGACTTGCGCGGGGGTCATGTCCTTTATCTTCTCGTAAATAGCAAGACGGATTTGATTGACCTCCTGCTCGATTGTGCTAATCGTTTTCATCTTCAACCACCTCCATCGGCGAATAGATTTCCACGGCACGGTAGCCGTTCAATGCGTTGATATTCCCTGTGCCGATTTTCGTCTTGCGCTTGACGATGTGCTGAAAGTTCATGCTGATTATCATATCTAGGTCATTCACCGTTGCAATGGCGATGTGCAAGCCGTCCGTTCTGTACTTATGCGGAATGATTTTTTCAGCAATATAGAGGTTCGCGATTCTCGCGGCTTCATCGGTATTTTCAAGAATGGGTATGTCATGCTCTCTAATAAGGCTCAGCATTTTATCGCGCTTGGCTTCGGGTGCATTGTTCAATTCATCAATCACAAAGCGCGAAGTGAACGCCTCATACTTCCCCGCCGCTATCTCCTCGAAGAGCTTAACGGTGTCGGCGTGGGCGAAGCCCCTGTCCTTATCAAAATAAAAATTGAAAAGTGTTGTTTCCAAATAGATTTTCTGTTTCCTCACAGCCTTCCACCCCTCCCTGCTATACAATGCAAAAGACCCGACTACAAGGATAGTATACCACAAGCAGGGACGCTTTTCAATTATCACCCCCAAAAACTTGAAAATTTTCCTTGACAAGCCCTCCTCACTTCTGTATAATGTTCTAGCGCACCTTAAAGGTGTAGCTCCTTGCCCTGCTTTGCGGGGCCAATAGTCCGTAAGGAGGTGTCTTAAACCATGGCAAAAGTCAAAAGCAGGTACGAAACCATCTTTATCCTCAACCCCACACTGAGCGAGGAAAACACTGCCGCCGCCGTTGAGAAGTTCAAATCGCTAATCGCTCAGCACGGCGAACTCGGCGAAGTGGACATTTGGGGGAAGCGCAGGCTCGCCTACGAAATCGACGACCATGCCGAAGGGTACTATACCCTCATCAACTTTGAATCCACGCCCGATTTCCCCGCCGAGCTTGACCGTGTCTACCGCATTACCGACAGCGTTCTGCGCAGCTTGATTATCTGTTTGGACGAATAGGGGGTGAGGTTGTGCTGAACAAAATCATCCTCATGG
>WRLJ01000002.1 GCA_009777685.1 Oscillospiraceae bacterium
CGTCGCCGGTCTTCGGCGGCGTTACCGGATCGACGGGGTCAACCGGGTCGACCGGGGCAACCGGGTCAACGGGATCGACCGGGTCAACGGGGTCAACTGGGTCAGCCTCGGCATAGGCCGCGCCGATTACAGCGCCGGTCGCGTTATACACGACAACCGAGTTGACCGCGTAGTTCTCCGCGCCCTGCGCGCCGAAGATGCCGATGTACTCCATGTACAGGGGATCAAGGCCGTCGATGTCCTCGCCCAGGATGAAGTTCACGGTCAGGGTGACCGTAGAGCCCGGGTCAACCGTCCCGTTGGGGAACTGCGCGGGAACCTGATTGGCCACGAATCCAACCGCCTGCGCGGAGTCGGAGCTGTGAGCGCCGCTGTTGTCGTTGTGGGCGATCGGACGGTCTGTGTCTCCGCCCATGCCCGAGCTGTACCGTACACGGAAGCCGCCGTTGTTTTCCTCATCGGTGGTGATGTTATACTCCACCGTATAGGCTCCGCCGACGTCCAGCTTGGAGGTGTCGATCCACGCGCCGCCGAAGCTGCCGGCGGGCTGGATGTCAATGAGGTCCTCAATCAGATCAAGGGGCGGGTCTACCGGCGTCGGGAATACGATATCCGGCAGACGGTCCGGATCCAGGACGAGATACGCCTTCATGTAGTTCAGCTCTTCCCAGTTGGGGCTGTAGTAGCTGACGTCGAAGTATCCCCATGAAGTCGTGGCGGCGACGGTCGGCCAGTGGATGTTAAACGGCGCCGGCATGTCGGACATATCGAAGACAAGCGCCCCATACGGCCCGATATCCGGATCGTAGATTTGCGCGGTGGTGGGCGCCCATTCCGGCAGCCACGAGCCGCCGCCGCTGTTGACAATGTGCAGCTGCGTGGTGCTGCCGCTGCTGGAGCCGGGCTGCGCCGCGACTTCCATCACGAGCTTGACGGCCGCCGCGTACACCTCTACCGGTAAGCCGTAGCTGACCAGGTCGCTGGCTGAGTTGGAATATCCGTCGGTTCCCCAGCCGCGCTGGCGGTGCGTCGAGTCTCCCCCGATCAGGGTGTAGAAGAACGGCAGAGGCCATATCGTCGGGTCCAGCTCGGCCACAGGCGCGGACATATCGCCGGTGCGCTCCAGAATCAGGATGTCAACATCCGGCCCGTCCTGATGCACATTGAGGGTCGTAGAGGTGGAGCCGTTGCCGATGATGAACATCTCGAGGATGTACTCGCCGGCGGGCATATAAAACTCTCTGTCGCCGTCGACCAGCAGGGCGTCCTGCCATCCCGTGGCCGGAAGCGGGTTGTTGGCCGGGATGACGAACTCCGTGAGTACGTTCTGCTGTGTGTCTCTCAGCACGACTCTCTGCACGGAGGCGGAGGGGTTGATCGCGCCCAGCGTGGCCTTATAGCCGCCCGCCTGGTCCACGTTCAGCTCATAGCGCACCCATTCGCCGACGCGGGTTTTGGTGATATGCGCTTCCCAGTTGTCTCCGCGCCCGCCCGGCAGGGTGGCCGGACCGAACATGGCCTCGGTGCGCACGGCGCCGGGGCCGCCCTCGGCGTAGGGCGAGTTCTGCGAATAGGGGAATTTGGTGAAGTGCGCGGTATACATGAGCTTGTTGTCCAGACCCGGCTCCACGTACCACGGCTCTTCTTCCTCCATCCAGTTGACCAGGCCGATCGTGTACGGCGCGTTGGCCGGGATGTCATGGATATAGACCCAGGGGCAAGGGAGCTTGCCGAGAGCGGTCGCCTTGAAAGCGTCAAATCCGGCCGCCAGCTTGGCCAGTACCGCGTCGATGGCCTGCTGTGTCGCCAGCCTGAACTCAAAGGTGTAGACCGCTTCGTCCAAAACGGCTTGCAGGATCGCCTTGGAACCGACGTCGTGCTGGTTTTCCCACTGGCCTTCGGTGGCCACCGCCAGCGCGTCCGTAACCGTGGTGACCAGCGCTCCCAGCGCCGACTTGTCGGCCAGCGGCTCGAGGGCGTAATACGCGGCATACAGGTTCATATACGCGGCGTGGACCTTGTCCGCCGAATCATCGGCCGTGATGGTTTTCGCGTCTCCGATGGCCGTCAGGAAGGCTTCCCAGCTGCCCAGCGAGATGTCGGTGTCCCGCACCGCTTCCATCCCGGGGATCAGGCTTGACAGGTCTTCGTAGTCGGCCGTCTTTTTCAGCGTGATGCTGTCGATCAGCGCGTCGGGAGCGCTGCCTGTGCCCACGCGGTAAACATTGACGGTCAGGGTGCCTCCGTTGACGCTCAGGATGGAATACTCGCTCGCTGTGGCGTCGGCGCCGATCTCACCGGTGATGTAGGCGGCCCACGGCCGCTCCGCGGGAGCATACTTGGGCCAGTCCGCCGGAGAGCCCAGACTGATAAACTGTATGCCTTCCGGCGCGATATAGGCGCCCGGAGGGCTCTCCTGGAAGATGTTCAGCTCATCAATGTCCAGAACGGACGGGTACTGGTACTTCGCGATTTCCCAGCCCACATCGCCTGCGGCGCTGATAAACTGGGCGCGGCCATAGTTATGGTCATGTCCGCTGATCATCATGTCAATCCCGTGCTTCTCCAGCAGAGGGGTAAGGCCGTCTCTCATCGTGCCCAGGCCGAGAGAATGTCCCGAGCCGATTCCGAACGGATCGAAGTGGGTCACGACGATTTTCCATACCGCGTCGGGATGGGAGGCGACGGCCTCCGTCAGGAAATCGTCATGGATGGCGAGGTTCTCGGGGCTGTTGCTGTTGGGGCGGAGGTTGCTGTTTAAGGATATGTACAGCACATCGCCGTAGCTGACATAATAGTTGCCGCCGCCGCGCAGGAAGTCGCTGTCGCTTCTGGGATGGGAAATCTCCCAGTCCTCAGGCTCAACATTCGCCTCGGGTACCGGCAGCCATGTGTGGTTGGCCCAGTTGTAGACCAGCGGCAGCAGGGCGAGGGGATTTTCGTTGTCTCCGCCGTCCACGCCCGAGCCGTAGGTAATCGCTCTTTGGCTTTGCGTGTCGTGGTTGCCCACGGTGGTCATCATCGGAATGCTTCTCAGATCAACGGGGGCGAGAGCGTTCACCATTTCGACATAGTCGTTGGCGTATCCCGTATTGTCGCCCGCGTTCAGGATAAAGGCCGCGCCGCCCACGGAATTGGCATTGGCCAGCGCTCTTGTGATCGCGTACTGCCATCTCGCGGCCATCGAGAGGCTGCTGCTGAGCTGCGGGTCGGCAATGGCGATGATGTTGTGGCCGTTGGCGGGGTCGTATGTTTTGAAGGTGTAGGGGGAGCTCCAATGCTCCGCGGTCCCGTCGCCCACGCGGTAGGCGTACTCGACGCCCAGCGTAAGCCCGGTTGCCTCGACACGGTTGGAGTCAAAGCCGTACGCGGCGTATTCCTGCGCGCCGGTAAACTCCTTGATGATCTTGCTCTCGTCCAGCGGCCAGTTTTTGCCGCCGCTGAGCAGGTCGGAAGCGAGCGCGAGCTGGAGAACCGCGGCCTCGGCCTCGTTCTCGGGGGTAAACCAGGCAAAGTTGACTTCCGTTTCGTCCCGCCCGGGGGCAAGGGTGATGAAGGTGTTGAACACGATCGGATCGAGAACGGTGAATTCAATGTCCGCAATGATATCGAACTCTTTCTCGAGGTCAATGCCGTTTACGCCGGAGCGGGCGGAGGCGCCCCGGTTTCCGGCGATGGTCGTGTAGTTGTCCTCGGCCAGCATGTCGCCCGTGTCGCCCTTGTTGATGCCAAACAGGACATACAGCTCGGTGGCGTAGGTATCCGTCTCCGCATCGTAGACGACGGACTGCGGAACCTGAATATCCACGGTCGTAGCGCCGGACTCGCCGGTGGTGAACGAGGACGATACCGCGACCTTTCCGCCAACAATGTTATCGGTGGTGGCAAAGGTGAAATCGCTGACTTCCTCGGGTGTGCCGTACAAGTCCGACCAAACCAGAAGCCGTCTGCCGGAATTGTGGGGAGCGCGGAAGTGGAAGAACATCGTTCCGCCTCTGGTGGGGAGGTTTTCTTCGTCGAATTTGAACTTGCTCAGCTTCATTACATGCCCGCTGCCGGAGTTTCCTTCCGGGCCGACAAAGCTCACGTTGCCGTCGGCGGGGAAGACGTCCCAGCTCAGGCCGCCGTCTTTCACGCACAGGCACTCTCCGCTGGGGTCAACCTCGAAAATTTCGATGTTGCTGTAGAGCAGTACGCCGTCTGTGCCGCTGTCGTTTATGATCCCTACGACCATTAAGCCGTGTCCGGTATCCACCGCGGCCGCTTCCTCAGCGTCATGCGTGAACTCAAAGCTGAAGAGATTGCCGCTGACGGGTGTTGCGGTTGCCACAGCGGTTGCGCCGTTTAAGCGGAAGCCTAAGGTCGCCGCCGTATTTCCGTACTCGTCTGTTGCGTTTACGGTCAGTCTGTAGGTTTTGCCGTCTTCGGGTGCAAAGCCCGCCTCAGACGGATTTGCCGAGCCGGTTCCCTGTCCGATGATTTGCAGCCGCTCACCGCCGCCGCCGGCTTGGTGACGGATTATGCCGCCTTCAAGAACACTCAGTCCCTGAGGAGGTGTGCGGGAGCTGCTGAGGTTAAGACCGATTGTCTCCCCATCGGCATTTTGGAGATACTGCCTTGTACTGCCGGTTTGATGCGCTTCAATGACCGAAGCGCCGACCAACTCCGGCGCCCATACGGGGGTATGTACAGGACAATAGTCCTCCTCACCCGTATCCGCCGAAGCGACCAGAATCGTGACCATCCCGGTCAGCATGACCAGGGCCATCAGGAACGATAGAATTCTGCGCGTTTTCATATTTGCAGTCTCCTTTTCGCGGCCGCCGGTTCCGGCCGCCGCCGTTATTATCCTTAAATCATAACAGGAATACAAAATTATAGATATAGATATCTTGACCAGTATATACACAATTTTGACATCTCTGGCTTGACAGCCCGTGAAAAATGACGTATTGTAGAAGCGAGAACGCGCAAAGGAGGCGGCGGTATGAAGGATAGAGAGCTTGAGCGGCATGAAATGCCGCCGCACCGTTTTAACGGGCGGCGTTTTTCGGTGAGCCGCGCGGACATGTCTCCGGGCGGCGGAGGGGCGCGGCACCTCCACGAGGAAATTGAGTTTTTCTATGTAGAGCCATATCCCGGCGGGGACGGCCGGATGAGGCTGTTCGTGGAGAACGAGACGTTCACGCTCCGCGGGGGCGAGGCGGTGCTGATCCCGCCCAACCTCTCCCACTGGGCGGAGCCGGCCGGCGACTCGCCGTGCGCTTGCGGCGCGGTGTGCTTTCACCCGCTGCTGTTTTCCGGAAAGGGCTATCGCCGGTTTGTGCATCCCCTGATGTTCGACGGCCGGGCCTACGTGCTGAAGCTGAGCGGGGAGACGGAGTGGCAGAAGGACGCGCTCGGCGTCCTGGCCCGGCTGGCGCGGTTTCACGACAGGCCGGATGTTGAGCTGTGGGAGCTGGAGTTCCACGGGCTGATCTTTATTCTGTGGAGCACGGTTTTTGAAAACGCTTATGCCGGTACGGCGGCGATCCACACCTACCAGAATCTATATAAAAAGCTGATCGGGCCGATCGACTATATGCACGGCCACTATCAGGAGAGCATGACCGATGCCGTCCTGGCGGAAAAAGGGAACATGGCCGTCGGCACCTTTTGCCGGTATTTCAAGAAGCTGATGGGCGTAACCCCGTTCCAATACTTAAACGAGTACAGAATCCTGCAAAGCCGCGCGCTTCTGGTCAACGCCAACCGGAAGATATCCGAGGTCGCGTCCCTGTGCGGCTATAACAATGTCAGCCATTTCAACCGGGAGTTCCTGAAATACATGGGCTGCACCCCGTCGGCGTACAGACGCCACGAAACGCGCCCCCGCGCGTAGTGCCGCCCCGCCCGCGTCAGCTTCCGGCAGTCCGGCCAAAAAAACTATTTTTTCCATGTCCTTCCTGCCGGCGCTGATGACACGCGCCGGTGGGTTTCCCTGCCCGCCGGCCCAAAATCCGCATTCGTTTCCCAAATCTCTCACGGGTAATCCGCGGATGGCGGCACACAATATGCTTGCGCCGGACATGAGACGGCGCTGACACATGGACCAACGAATTGTCAGGAGTGAAACAATACAATGGCCAACAGATACGTTGTCCCGGAAGCCAAGGAAGCGATGAATCGCTTTAAGATGGAGGCCGCCACCGATGTGGGCGTCACCCTCAAGCATGGCTACAACGGCGACCTGACCTCACGCCAGGCCGGTTCTATCGGCGGGCAGATGGTTAAGAAAATGATCGAAGCCTACGAGCGCGGCTCGAAATAACCCAAAGGCGACGGCATTGGCGCGGCACAGCCGCGTGACGTAAACCCCTCCGTCAAGCTGTGAGAAAAGACGGCGGCGATGGTTCATCGAAAGGCCGGCTGATGTTCTCCCGCTCCGGCGGACAGGGCTCCCGGCGGGAATGCGGGTACCCAAGCGGTATCCGCGCCCGCCGGGAGGGTTTGGGTCCATTTTCTTTTTGACAAGGGACCGGGGATATGATATGATGCCGGGTATGCCGGATGGGATATAGTATGCGCGGCTGAACAATACATAATGACGGGGTGCGATGCGTTGAAACTGAAAAATATCATGGAGATTTTGGAGGCCGATTCCCTGACCGGGCATGATTTGCTGGACGCGGAGGTGCATTCCGCCTGCGGCTCGGATTTAATGAGCGACGTTCTGGCCTTCGTCAAGGAACAGGGGATGCTGCTGACCGGCCTGTGCAATCCGCAGGTCGTGCGCACCGCGGAGATGATGGACATGCGCTGCGTCGTGTTCGTGCGCGGCAAAACCCCCGGCGCGGACATCGTAGACCTGGCCAGCGACGGCGGCATCGCCGTGCTGACCACACCCTTCCGTATGTACGAGGCGTGCGGTCGCCTGTACGCGGCGGGCTTGAGCCAAGAGGACTGACCGATGGAACCGCTCACTCTCCGCTATACGGTCGACGGCGACAGCTTTACCACCGCCGGCGAAGCCTCCACGGACATGAAGCGCTCCCTCAAGCGCATCGGCGCGGACGCGGACCTGATCCGCCGCGCCTCCATTTGCATGTATGAGGGCGAGATCAATATGGTCATCCACGGCGGCGGCGGCCAGGCCTCCGTGACCTTCGACGGCCAAAAAATGGAAATTGTCCTGACGGACCGCGGAAAGGGCATCCCGGACATCGAGGCCGCCATGCGCGAGGGCTTTTCCACCGCCACGCAGGAGGTGCGCGACCTGGGCTTCGGCGCGGGGATGGGCCTTCCGAATATGAAACGCTACGCCGACGAGATGGTTGTGGAAAGCAAGGTCGGCGCCGGTACGACCGTGAGGATGGTTTTGTATGATGACCCACAGCGTAACGCTTGACAACGCGAAATGCACGGGCTGCACCGCCTGCATCAAACGCTGCCCGACCGAGGCCATCCGCGTACGCAACGGCAAGGCCGTCATCCTCAGCGAGGCCTGCGTCGACTGCGGCGAGTGTGTGCGCGCGTGCCCCTATCATGCCAAAAAGGTCGTCTGCGACGCCTGGGAGCGTTTGGCAGAGTTTGACTATACCATTGCTTTGCCCGAGCCGAGCCTCTACGGGCAGTTCCGCAATTTGGACGACGCCGGCGCCGTTCTGCAGGGCTTGCTGAACCTCGGCTTTGACGAGGTGTACGAGGTGGCCCGCGCCGCCGAGGTCCTCAGCGACCACGCGCGCCGCGAGATCCAGCTCCGCGCGGAGACGCCGGAGGGCCGGGCGGAGTCCCTGCCCGTCATCTCCTCCTCCTGCCCGGCGTGCGTGCGCCTGATTTTACAGCGGTTCCCCAAGCTGATCGGCCACATCGACACACACCTGGCCCCGGCGGAGCTGGCCGCCATCCGCGCGCGCGCGGACGCCGTGCGGAAAACGGGCTTGTCCCCGGACCGGATCGGGGTGTTTTTCCTGACGCCCTGCCCGGCGAAAGCGACCGCCGCGCATCATCCCGTCGGCCTGGCCGGACCGGTGATCGACGGCGCGCTGTCCATGACGGAGGCGTACCTCCGCCTGCTGCCCGCCATGAAGCGCGCGGACACCCTGCCCTCCGTGACGGCGGGCCTGATGGGCATCGGATGGGCCGTCAGCGGCGGCGAGGGCAAGGCGCTGCTGGGGGAGCGGTACATATCCGTCGACGGCATCCCCAACGTCATCAGCGTGCTGGAGGACATCGAGGACGGCAAGCTGGAAAACATTGAGTTTGTAGAGGTCGGCGCGTGTACTCAGGGCTGCCTGGGCGGCTGTCTGGCGGTGGAAAATCCCTTTGTCTCCAAGGCCCGCATCCGCGCGCTGCAAAAATATATGCCCGTGTCCCAAAACCGCTATGAGCCGCGCCCCGGCGAAATCATCCGCTACGCGCAGCCCCTGGAGCCTATGCCGGGCTGGCAGCTGAACACGGACATGGCCGCCGCGATGGCCATGCACCGGCAGATCGGGGAGCTGGCCGCGCGCCTGCCGGGGCTGGACTGCTCCTCCTGCGGCGCGCCCCGCTGCCGCACGCTGGCCGAGGACGTGATCCGGGGAGAGGCTTCCGAGCGGGACTGCATCTTCCGGCTGCATCAGCTGAGAGGCGAGGACGGGGATTCCCTGCCGCCGCCGCTCAGAAAGGCGAAATAAGGAGGGTTTTCAAAATGACGGTATCGCAATTGGCGGACGCTTTGAATCTGGAGGCGCTTTGCGGCTCGGCGGAGACGATGGACGCCGCGGTCGCCGGCGGGTATTGCGGCGACCTGCTGAGCTGGGTCATGGGCCGCGCTCCGGAGGGCGCGGCGTGGCTGACGATCATGTCCAACCCCAACGTCGCGGCCGTGGCGTCGCTGGGATCGCTGTCGTGCGTGATTCTGACCGAGGGGGTGCGGCCGGATACCCAGCTGCTCCAGCGCATGATAAGCGAGGACATCCCCCTGCTGCGCTCCGGGGAGGAAACCTTCAAGCTGGCGGGGAAAATATACAAATTGTTATATGCCTAGCGTATATTACGATTTTCATCTGCATTCCTGTCTCAGCCCCTGCGCGGACGACGACTGTACGCCGGCCAATCTGGCCGGGATGTGCAAATTGGCCGGGCTGGATGCCGTCGCGCTGACGGACCACAATACCAGCGCCAACTGCCGCGCGTTTTTGAAGCACGCGGACAGACACGGGCTGATTGCCCTGCCGGGCATGGAGCTGACCACAAGCGAGGAAGTGCATGTGGTCTGTTTGTTTGCCGCTCTGGACGCGGCGGAGCGGTTTTCCGGCGAGATTTACGCGCGCCTGCCGGATGTCAAAAACCGTCCCGAACGCTTCGGGAACCAGCGGCTTTGCGATGAGGACGACCAGCCGGCGGGTCAGCTGGATAAATTTCTGCTGACCGCGACGGACATCGGCATCTATGACGTCGCCGCGGCGGCCGCGCGGCTCGGCGGGATCGCCTTTCCGGCGCACATTGACCGCGAGGCGTTCTCGCTGCTGAGCAATCTGGGGCTTTGGGATGACGGCATGGGCTTTGCGTTCGCCGAGCGCACGCGCGGCGCGGATTTGTCCCGCCTGCCCGGAATCCCCTATCTGATCAACTCCGACGCCCACCGCCTCGACGCCGTTCCCGACGCGGAGTTCCGTTTGGAAGCGGAGTTTCCGACCGCGCAAAGTATCATTGACGCGCTGAGGAAATTGTGATACCATAGCTAGGAATGTTTACAACAAGGAGGTATCCCAATGCCCAATACAAAGACTGTCGTGCCGTTCCAGGGCACGGCGGAGCAGGAACAGGCTTTGCGGGACATCATCGGGGAGCATAAGGGCCGCCCCGGCGCCGTCATGCCCGCGCTCCAAAAAGCGCAGGAGGTCTACGGCTATCTTCCGGAGGAAGTCCTGATTTCGCTGGCGGAAGGTCTGGATGTGTCCCTGTCGGAGCTGTACGGCGTAGTGAGCTTCTATACGCAGTTTTCCGTCAATCCCAAGGGCAAGTATCAGGTGGCGGTGTGCATGGGCACGGCCTGTTACGTCAAGAGCGCGGCGGACATCTTAGCGCGGGTCGAGAGCAAGCTGGGCTGCAAGGCCGGCTCCGTCACGCCGGACGGCCGTTTCTCCGTAGAGGCGACGCGCTGTATCGGCGCGTGCGGCCTGGCCCCGGTCATCACCGTGGGGGAGGACGTCTACGGGCGGCTGGCGCCCGAGGAAGTGTCCGGCATTCTGGACAAGTATCTGACGTGACCCCATGAAGGACCTGTCTCTGAATATACTGGACATCGCGCAGAACAGTCTCAAGGCCGGCGCCGCTCTGATCCGCATCGCGCTCCGGGAGCGGGACGGGGTCCTGCGGATCGTCATCGAAGACGACGGCCGCGGGATGGAGCCGGAGCTGGCCGCGCGGGTGACCGATCCGTTCGTGACCACCCGGGACACGCGCAAGGTCGGTCTGGGCCTTCCGTTCTACCGTCAGGCCGCCGAGCAGACGGGCGGGTCGCTGGAGCTTGTCTCCGCCCCCGGCAGGGGCACGACGGTCACGGCGGTATTCCACACCGCGCACATCGACGCGCCGCCGGCGGGCGACATGCCCGCCACCATCCAGACGCTGATCCAGGGGTCGCCGGACGTCGATTTCGACTATTCCCGCGAGCGGGACGGAAAGGTGTCCTCTCTGGATACGCGGCTTATGCGCGAACAGCTCGGCGATATTCCCCTCAACGAGCCGGACGTGCTGCAATGGATTTATGAATCGCTGACCGAATCTGAAAAGGAGCTTGAATAATATGAAATCCCTCGAAGAACTGAAAGCCATCCGCGAAAAGACCCTGGCCGGCATCCAGCTGCGCAAGGAGGACGGCGCGGACAATGTGCGCGTGGTCGTGGGCATGGCCACCTGCGGCATCGCCGCCGGCGCGCGGCCCGTGCTCGGCGCGTTTGTCGACGAGATCGGCAAGCGCGGCCTGTCCCATGTCAGCGTCACGCAGACCGGCTGCATCGGCGTGTGCCGCCTGGAGCCCGTCGTCGAGGTCTATGTGCCCGGCGAGGAAAAGGTCACGTATGTGAAAATGACGCCGGAGATGGTCCAGCGCATTGTCGCCGAGCATCTGGTGAATCAGCAGATCGTGTCGGAATACACCATCGGCGCGGCCGAATAACAACAGTCCGCTCGTTTTTCTCCCCCGCCCGCGGCGGAGAGGCAAAAAGGAGCGTCATGGAAAGGAATGGGTACCCGCTATGGAAATCGTCAGATCGCACATCCTGGTCTGCGCCGGTACGGGCTGTCATGCGTCCAACAGCGACGAAATCGTCGAAGCGCTGCAAAAGCACATTGAAACGGAGAAGATGGACAAGGAAGTGCGCGTCATCAAGACCGGGTGCTTCGGCCTGTGCGCGCTGGGCCCCGTGGTGGTCGTCTATCCCGAGGGCGCGTTTTACTCCCGCGTCACCCCCGAAGACGCCGGGGAAATCGTCAGAGAGCATATCGTCAAGGGCCGCATCGTCACGCGCCTGCTGTATCAGGAGACGGTGCAGGAGGAAGGCGTCTCCTCGCTGAGCGAGACGCCGTTTTATAAAAAGCAGTTCCGCGTCGCCCTGCGCAACTGCGGCGTGATCGACCCCGAGAACATCGACGAGTACATCGCCTTTGACGGCTACTCCGCGCTGGGCCGCGCCCTGACGGAGCAGACGCCGCAGGAAATCATCGACATCATCTCAAAATCCGGCCTGCGCGGGCGCGGCGGCGCGGGCTTCCCCACGGGCCGCAAGTGGCAGTTCGCGGCCGCGGCGCAGGGAGACGTCAAATATGTGGTCTGCAACGCCGACGAGGGCGACCCCGGCGCGTTCATGGACCGCTCGGTGCTGGAGGGCGACCCCCACAGCGTCGTAGAGGCCATGACCATCGCGGGCTACGCCATCGGCGCGCATGAGGGCTATCTCTATGTACGCGCCGAGTATCCCATCGCCGTCAAGCGTCTGGAGATCGCCATCCGGCAGGCCCGCGAGTACGGCTTTCTGGGCAAGGGCATTTTCGGCACGGGCTTTGACTTTGACCTGATCATCCGTCTCGGGGCGGGCGCGTTCGTCTGCGGCGAGGAGACGGCGCTGCTCGCGTCCATTGAGGGCCGCCGCGGCGAGCCGCGCCCCCGCCCGCCGTTCCCGGCGGTCAAGGGCCTGTTCGCCAAGCCGACGCTGCTCAACAACGTGGAGACCTACGCCAACATCCCCTGGATTCTGCAAAACGGCTGGGAAGAATTCACCAAGATCGGCACGGAGAAGTCCAAGGGCACAAAGGTCTTCGCGCTGGGCGGCAAAATACACAACACGGGGCTGGTCGAGGTTCCGATGGGAACGACGCTGCGCGAGGTCGTCGAGGAAATCGGCGGCGGCTGTCCGGGCGGCAAGGCCTTCAAGGCCGCGCAGACCGGCGGCCCGTCCGGCGGCTGTATCCCGGCCGAGCATCTGGATATCCCCATCGAGTACGAAACGCTGATGTCCATCGGCTCGATGATGGGCTCCGGCGGCTTGATCGTCATGGACGAGGACAACTGCATGGTTGACATCGCGCGCTACTTCCTCGATTTCACGGTGGACGAGTCCTGCGGGAAGTGCGCCCCCTGCCGCATCGGGACCCGCCGGCTGTACCAGCTTTTGGAGAAAATCACCGGAGGCGGCGGCACACCGGAGGACCTGGACACCCTCGAGGTGCTGTGCAAGCATATCAGCGAAAATTCGCTGTGCGGTCTGGGGCAGACCGCGCCGAATCCGGTTCTGTCGACGCTGCGTTACTTCCGCGACGAGTACGAGGCGCATGTGCGGGATAAAAAGTGCCCCGCCCGCGTCTGCAAGGACCTGCTGCAATATAAGATCACCGACGCCTGCATCGGCTGTACGGCCTGCGCGCGCGTCTGCCCGACCGACGCCATCACCGGCAAGGTCAAGGAACTGCACGTGATCGACCAGGCCAAATGCATCAAATGCGGCGCCTGTGAGGAAAAATGCAAATTCAAGGCAATTATAAAGGAGTAACGACGAAAGGAGTGTAACGACTTATGGCTGATATCAACATCAAAATCAACGGCGTCCCCGTCAGCGTGCCGGAAGGCGCCACCATTCTGGACGCGGCCCGTTCCGTCGGCATTGAAATTCCCACGCTGTGCTACATGAAGGGCCTCAACGAGATCGGCGCGTGCCGGATTTGCGTCGTCGAGGTCAAGGGAATGCGCAGTCACGTGGCCGCCTGCGTCTATCCCGCCGCCGAGGGGATGGATATCCTGACCAACTCCGAGTCCGTCGCCGCGGCGCGCCGCCATACCCTGGAGCTGATCCTGTCCGCTCACCGCACAGACTGCCTGACCTGTGAACGCAGTCAGCGGTGCGAACTGCAAAAGCCGGACGCCGATCTGGGCGTCAGAGAGATTCATTTCCAGAGCGACGACCTCCGGCCCCAGATGGAGGCGTCCGCGCCGCATCTGGTCCGTGACAACTCCAAGTGCATCCTGTGCCGCCGCTGCGTAGCCGTGTGCAGCCAGCATCAGAGCGTGTCGGTGATCGGGCCGAACGACCGCGGCTTTGCCACGCACATCGGCAGCCCCTACGAGCGGGACCTGAATGAAACGGCGTGCGTGTCCTGCGGGCAGTGCGTCGCCGTCTGCCCGACCGCCGCGCTGACCGACCAGGACGAGACGGGGTCCGTCTGGGCCGCCCTCGCCGACCCGAAGAAGCACGTCGTCGTGGGGACCGCGCCGTCCGTGCGCGTAACGCTGGGCGAGTGCTTCGGCTATCCCGTCGGGACCAATGTGGAGGGGAAAATGGCCGCCGCCCTGCGCCGCCTGGGCTTCGACCGCGTCTTTGACCTCAACGCGACGGCCGACCTGACGATCATGGAGGAGGGCACGGAGTTCATCGACCGTTTCACAAACGGCGGGACCCTGCCGGTGATCACCTCCTGCTCGCCCGGATGGGTCCGCTTCTGCGAACAGTTCTATCCGGAGTTTATCCCCAACCTCTCCTCCTGCAAAAGCCCGCAGCAGATGTTCGGCGCGATGGTCAAGAGCTATTACGCCGAAAAGGCGGGCATCGACCCGGCGGATATCTTCGTGGTCTGCGTCATGCCCTGCACCGCCAAGAAATATGAAAACCGGCGCGAGCATCAAAGCTCCGTAAACGGGCTGCCCGACGTCGACGTTTCTCTGACCACGCGCGAGCTGGCCAAGATGATCAGCCGAGCGGGCCTGATGTTCACCGGACTGCCCGACGAGGAGTTCGATCCGGTTTTGGGTATCGCGTCCGGCGCGGGGCTGATTTTCGGCGCGACCGGCGGCGTCATGGAGGCCGCCCTGCGCACCGTTGCCGAGACAGTCACCGGAAAACCGCTGGAAAAGCTCGATTTCACCGACGTGCGCGGCGTGCGCGGCATCAAGGAGGCCGCCTACGACCTGGACGGCAAGACCGTCCGCGTGGCGGTCGCCTCGGGCCTGGCCAACGCGCGCAAGTTGCTGGAAAGCATCAAGGCGGGCGAAAAGAGCTATGACTTTATCGAAATCATGGCCTGTCCCGGCGGATGCGTCAACGGCGGCGGCCAGCCGATCCAGCCCCAGCCCGTGCGCAACGTGCGCGACCTGCCCGCCGAGCGCGCCGCCGCGATTTACAGCGCCGACAAGAACATGCCCCTGCGCAAGAGCCATGAAAGCCCGGTGATGAAGGAAATCTACGAGACCTACCTCGGAGAGCCCGGCAGCCATAAGGCCCATGAGCTTCTGCACACGCGGCACGCGCCCAAAGCGAAATATCCGATATAACCACCGGAAGACAGCATCCCGGCCGCCACGCCGCCGGGATGCTGTTTTATGTTAAAATTCTTTCTCCCCTTTCGCTAAAGTTTCGCATAAAACGATACGATATAACAATCGTGTCTATGAATGGAATCATAGACGAGCGCTCGCAAGGAGGTGACGTGCGTGAGGATTTCCGCGGCCATGCCGCATCCTATCTATGCCCCGCCGGAAACCGAAGGCCGTTTTGCGCCGGCTCAAGCCGGCGAATCCAGGCTCGACGCCATGCCCGACAACCTAAAGCCGGAGCATCTCAGAGCCGGGAGGGCGAAGCCTGACCCGCTCCCGGAGCCGCCGTCCCGCGGTCAAAACCATGAGGAGGTCCCCAAGTGGCTGTCGGACGACGAGGGCGCGATTTATGACGGGACCAAGCCCTGCACCTGTGAGAAATGCGCCAAACGCTTATATCAGGACGGCTCCGCCGACGCGGGCGTGACCTTTAAGGCCCCGACGCGCGTCGATCCGTCACTGAGCCATCGCGTCATTGCCTCCCACGAACGGGAGCATATCAAGCGTGAGAGCTATCAGGCCTCACAGGCGGGCGGCAAGGTGGTTTCCGCCCAGGTGCGCCTGTTCCAGCGTTCCTGCAAGGAGTGCGGCGTCATTTACGCCTCCGGAGGCATGGCGATTGTCAAGCTGCGGCCCAACGTATCCATGTACGAGATGATGGGGTATGATGTGGACACAAAAGCGTAACCCGAACACGGAGATCAACGGGCGGCCCCCTTCCGGGGCCGCCCGGTCGTATGCCGGAAGCGCCCTTACCGCCTCCGCAGTTTTTCCCATATCTCCGCCAGCTTAAACCGGATCACATACCGCACCCCGTCCCGGGTGATGAAACGCCGGTCCCCGCCGGAGAGGGCGTCGGTCTCCGCCAGCTCCTCCGCGGAGGCGGCGTCGCAGAGCGGCGGGAACACCACGCACCACCAGTTTTGCCCCTGCCCCGAACCGAGGCTCACGCGCAGCGACAGGTACCGGCCCGCCGGCAGGGCGAAGGTGTCGTATTCGCGCGTCGGAAAATCCTCCCAGTCCAGCGCCGCCGTGACGGGCGTCTCCCGGCCGCCTTGAACGGCCGCCTCCCGCGCCGCCGCCTCGATTTCCGGCAGGAGCGCGCGCAGGCGGCTTTCGGCCCGGTCCCGTCCGGACACGCCCTCCAGGGCGGGCCGCGTCACCGCCTGCACCGCGTCCCGCACGGCCAGCTTCAGGGCCTGCTGCTCCGGCCCGTCGCCCTCCGCCGTGATATGCAGGCGCACGATACCGTCCGCCAGCCGGCTGGCCGCCGCTTCCGCGCGGTATGCCGCCGCCAGCGAAACCAGCAGCCCGAGGGCCAGCGCGATCTCCCAGCCTCTGAAGCCCGCGCCGCGGCCTGTTTTCCGTTTCATCCAAAGACACGCTCCCCTGTCCGCATAGTTGCCGATAGTGTGCCCGTTTTCCGCGCATTCTATTCTCCCCCCGCCGCTCTCTTAATTTTCAAAAGGGAAAAAGGATATCCGCGCCCGCGCGTTGTATAACAGTATAGGAGGTGTGTGTATGACGCCGAGAGAGCGCACCGAACGCCGGGAGGCGGAGCATCTGCACGCGCGGGCCTGCCTGGCCGCGCGCGCGGCGGAGCGGGAACGCCCCGAGCCGCCCTGCCCCGCGCGGACGGCTTTCCAGCGCGACGTAGACCGCATCACGCACTCCAAGTCGTTTCGGCGCCTGATGTACAAAACCCAGGTGTTTCTGTGCCCCGGCGGCGACCACTACCGCACGCGCCTGACCCACGCGCTGGAGGTCAGCCGCATCGCGCGCACAGTCGCGCGGGGTTTGAGCCTCAACGAAGACCTCACCGAAGCCGTCGCGCTGGGCCATGATTTAGGCCACGCGCCCTTCGGTCACGCGGGCGAGCGCGCCCTGAACGAGGTCGTGCCGGGCGGCTTTGCCCACAACACCCACAGCCGGCGTGTGGTGGAATGTCTGGAGCGCGGCGGCGAGGGGCTGAACCTGTGCCCGGAGACCCGCGCCGGCATTGAGTGCCACACCGGGCCGGAGCTGTCCGCGTCGCTGGAGGGCCGGATCGTCCGCATCGCCGACCGGATCGCCTACGTCAACCACGACATGGACGACGCGGTGCGCGCGGGCCTGCTGACGGAAACCGAGCTGCCCGCCGGCGTCAGACAAACGCTGGGCGCGTCCTACTCCATGCGCATTGACACGCTGGTGCGCGATATGCTCGAGGCTTCCTCGGAGCGCCTGCGGACAAGCCCGGAGCCGGATATTGTGTTAAGCCCGCCCGTGGCGGAGGCGATGGAAGCCCTGCGGGCGTTCATGTTCGAGCGCGTGTACCTCAACTCCAGGGCCAAGAGCGAGGAGACCAAGGCCATCAGTATGATCCAAAGGCTCTATGAGCATTACGCCGCGTCCGCCGACCGCCTGACGGAGGAGCTGTGGCCGCTGGCGGAGCGCGACGGCACGGAGCGCGCCGCGGCCGACTTCGTGGCGGGCATGACCGACCGGTACGCGCTGGAGACCGCGCAGGGGCTGTTCCTGCCGCACGGGTGGGAGAAACGCTAAGCGGTCATTCAGGCCGCAAACGGGCTGAAAGTATACATTTCCCATACATTGGAAACGATAAGGAAGGTTCTCCGATATGGCGTTTCCGCAACACTTTTTGGATGAACTGACGGCCCGGACCGATTTGGCGTCGCTGGCGGGCGCATATACGGCCCTGAAGCAGAAAGGCGGGGTCTGGATCGGGCTGTGCCCCTTTCACAACGAAAAAACGCCGTCATTTAGCCTCTCGCGGGATAATACCATGTATTATTGCTTTGGCTGTCAGGCGGGCGGCGGCGCGGTACAGTTTTTGATGAAGGCCGAAAACTACGACTTTGCGGATGCCGTGCGCGAGCTGGCCCGCCGGGCGGGCCTGGATATGCCCGAGGACGACGCTTCCGTCCGGCAGGGTCTGCCGCGCAAGCGGCTGCTGGAGCTGAACACCCTGGCCGCGCGCTGGTTCCACGATACCCTCTCCGCACCCGCGGGCGCGGAGGCGCTGGCCTATATGCACTCGCGCGGGCTGACCGATAAGACCGCCCGGAAGTGGGGTCTGGGCGCGGCCCCCGACGCGTGGGACGGGCTGGCCGACGCGCTGGGGCGGCAGGGCGTGACGCGCGAGGAGCTGATTGGGGCGGGCCTGTGCGCCGTGGGCAAGCGGGGCAGTCTGTACGACTCCTTCCGCGACCGGCTGATGTTCCCGATTTTCGACCCCGGCGGGAAAGTCATCGCGTTCTCCGGGCGGGCCTTGAAGGCCGACGCGCCCGCCAAATACAAAAACTCGCGCGAGACGGGGGCGTATATCAAAAGCCGCACGCTGTACGGACTGCACCGCGCCAAAAATTCCGACCGGCCCTATTTTATCCTCGTGGAGGGCAACGTGGATGTTCCGATGCTGCACCAGCACGGCTTTGACAGCACGCTGGCCTCCTGCGGGACGGCGCTGACCGACCAGCAGGCCGCGCTGATGAAACGCTATAAGCCGGAGGTCGTGCTGGCCTTCGACAGCGACGAGGGAGGCCGGACCGCCGTCCAGAAGGCCGTTCCGAAGCTGGAAGCGGCGGGCCTGAGCATCCGCGTGCTGGCCTTGAGCGGCGCGAAGGACCCGGACGAATATCTCAAGCGCTACGGCCCCGGCGCGATGGAGGCTCTGCTCTCCGGCGCGAGGGACCCGACGGACTTCCGCTTGGCGCAGGCCGCCGCCGCGCATGATCTGCAAAGCGACGAGGGCCGCCGCGCCTACCTGCGGGCCGCGGAGGCGCTGTTGCTGGAGGTCGCCAGCGAGGCCGGGCGGCAGGTGTACGCGCACCGCGTAGCCGAGACGGCGGGCGTGAAGCCGGACGCGGTTCTGCGCGATCTGGACGCCCTGCGGCGGCGGGCCGAGCGCGGCGCGGTCCGGGCCGCGGAACGCGCCGCCCTGTATCCCCGCAAGCCCGGCGGCGGGGCGGAGGAGGACTTACTGCGGCACATGGCGGTCGGCCCGGAGTACGCCGACGCCGGGCGCGAGGCCCTGACGGAGGCCGACTTCACCGATCCGGCAAGGCGCGAGCTGTTTACCGCCCTGTGCGGCGGGGTAAACGCGGCGGCGCTCCCGGAACCGGCGGCGGCGCTGCTGGCGCGGCTGCGCAGCACGGAATTCGGCGCCCTGTCCGACATCACATGGCGCGGCGCGCTGGAGCATCTGCGCAAAGGGCAGGTCAAGGCCGCCCGGCCGGGTAGCGACGAGGATTTGCTGAACCTGCGCAACCGCCTGAAGCCCTAGGAGCGGGCCGGCGCTCGGGACCCCGGCACAACAAACCCGTGAATCTATATACAAACGGAGGATGAAGACATTGGCGGAGGATAAAATCCCGGTGATTCAGGAACTGATCGAAATGGGAAAGAAAAAGGGGTCTCTCTCCAACAAGGAGCTGCTGGACGCCTTTGCGGAGCATGACATGGACGCCGATCAGATCGACACGCTCTATGAGGAGATGGACTCCAATGAGATCGTGCAGGTGGAGGATGATCTGGCCGCCGCCGGGGAGGAGACGCCCGAGGAGGTTCCCGAGGAGCTGGACGACGTGGAGGAAATCCCGCCCGAGGAGCTGGCCGACCCCGAGGCGCTGGCCGAGGCCTTCGGCATCGACGACCCCGTGCGGATGTACCTCAAGGAAATCGGGAAAATCGACCTGCTGGATACCGAAGAGGAGACCCGGCTGGCCCAGCGCATGTGCAGCGGCGACGACGACGCCAAACGGCGCCTGGCCGAGGCCAACCTGCGCCTGGTCGTCTCGATCGCCAAGCGGTATGTCGGGCGCGGCATGATGTTTTTGGACCTGATCCAGGAGGGAAATCTCGGCCTCATCAAGGCCGTGGAGAAGTTTGACTATACCAAGGGCTTTAAGTTTTCCACCTACGCGACGTGGTGGATACGCCAGGCCATCACGCGCGCCATCGCCGACCAGGCGCGCACCATCCGCATCCCCGTCCACATGGTCGAGACCATCAACAAGGTCATCCGCGTCTCGCGCCAGCTCCTTCAGGAGCTGGGCCACGACCCCTCGCCGGAGGAAATCGCCGAGGAGATGAACATGCCCGCCGAGAAGGTGCGCGAGATCATGAAAATCGCGCAGGAGCCGGTCAGCCTTGAGACCCCCATCGGCGAGGAGGAGGACAGCCATCTGGGCGACTTCATCCCCGACGAGGACGCCTCGGAGCCGGCGGAGGCCGCCTCGTTTACCCTGCTCAAGGAGCAGCTGATCGACGTGCTGGGCTCGCTGACGCCGCGCGAGGAAAAGGTCCTCAAGCTCCGGTTCGGCATCGAGGACGGCCGCACGCGCACCCTGGAGGAGGTCGGCCGCGAGTTCAACGTCACCCGCGAGCGCATCCGGCAGATCGAGGCCAAGGCCCTGCGGAAACTGCGGCATCCCAGCCGCTCGAAGAAGCTGAAGGATTTTTTGAATTAGCGCGCTTGCGCAACCCGGCAGGAAGCAAAACACCCCGGCGCTCCGGCGAGCCCGCGGGCGTAAGCGGAGGGGTTTCGGCGGCCGACCGCCGGGTGGGACGCAAGATGACAGCAGACGAAGTCTATTGAGATTTGAGGTGTGCCTGTGGAAATCTGGAAAGCCTTACTGCTGGGCTTGATTCAGGGCCTGACCGAGTTTTTGCCCGTCTCCAGTTCGGGGCATCTGGCGCTGATGCAGCTTTTGATGGGACTGGAGGAAGGGATGCTCTCCTTCAGCGTGGCCCTGCACGCCGGGACGCTGACCGCCGTGCTCATTGTGTTTGGGAAGGATATCCGCGCTCTGGTTTCGTCGTTTATCGCCCTGCTGAAGCCCTCGGCGCGCGCGGAGGCGGCCCGGCGGCCCCACACGCGGATGCTCATACTGCTGGCCGTCGCTCTGCTGCCGCTGCTGCTGGGCATCCTGTTGAAGGGCGTGGTCGAGGAGCTGATGAGCAACGCCCTGTACATAGGCGGCGCGCTGGTCGTGACCGCGGCGGTCATCAAGGCGACGGACTACGTCAAACAGCCCGGGAAGAAAACCGTGCGTTCGGCGACGGTCAAGGACGCGCTGATTGTCGGCGTCATGCAGGCCGCCGCCATTACGCCGGGCCTGAGCCGCTCCGGCATGACCATCAGCGGCGGGCTCCTGCGCGGCTTTGACCGCGACTTCGCGTTCCGTTTCTCGTTTCTGCTGAGCATCCCCGCTATCCTCGGCGCGACGCTGCTGGAGGGAATAGACGCCGCGCGGACGGGCTTCGATACCGCGCTGATCCTGCCGATGCTGCTGGGCGCGCTGGTGGCGTTCGTATCGGGCTTTGCCGCGCTGATTTTTCTGCGCAGGACGCTTTTGAGCAAAAAATTCTCCTGGTTTGCGTGGTACTGCCTGGCCGCCGGGGCGCTGACGGTCATTTTGTCGATTGTGCAATCGGCAAACCGCCTTTGAGAACGGAGAAATCAGGGACGCCTCTCTTCCGTCACGGCGGGGAGCGGCGGCCCCTTCAGAGTATAACCATCAAATGAGGTGAAGCCCCTTGCCCGCACCGAAAAAGAAGACCCCCGCGAAAAAAAGGACGCCGCCCTCCGCGCCGTCCCCGTCCGCCAAGCCCATACGCCGCGAGGCCGGCGCGCTGGCGCTGCTGCTGCTGTCTGTGTTCGCGTTTCTGGCCATGTCCGGCGTCGACGCGATCGTCATCAACCTGCTGCGCGGCGGGGCTGGAGCCTTGATCGGGCGCGGGCTGTATCTGCTGCCCTTTGCCATGCTGGCCGGGTCGGGACTGCTGCTGTTCCACCGCGGCCGGCCCGTGGCCGCGCGCGTAACCGCCGTCCTGCTCCAGCCGTTCCTGATCGGTTCGCTGGTCCATGTCGTGACATACACGGAGGAATACGCCTCCGGCCGAGCCTTCTTCGGGCAGCTCATCGAAGGGGGTATGGCGCGGGAGAGCGGCGGCCTGCTGGCCGGAACGCTGGGCTTTCTGCTGGTCAAGGGTCTCAGCCGCGTCGGGGCGGGCATCGTTTTGATCGTGCTGATCGCCGCGCTGCTGCTGATCG
>WRLJ01000003.1 GCA_009777685.1 Oscillospiraceae bacterium
GGGGCTGGGGGCGGCACGCCCCCAGTGGGGGGCTCCGGGGGAGACCTCCCCCGGAAATGCCTGAACACCACCCAAACCCACAGCCGCACGGGCAAACGGTGAAAGCCCGTTCCCCAAAGTTTGCGGATCACCTGCGGGACGCCGAGGTCTGCGTCCCCTACGGCGTAACATCTAAATTGTAGGGCGCGATGCCCACATCGCGCCGCACACGCGCGGACACGGCACGCCGTGTCCCTACAGAGATGTCACGTTAGGGCAGTTCCCCTACAGGAAACCGGGGTCTCCGAGAAAGTCTAATCAGAAGGCATACGCATCTCACTCAAAATCATGAAAGAAAGGAACAATGAACATGCTCAGAAAAATAAGCGTTCTTATGGCCGCGCTGCTGGTCTTGGCCGCGTGCGGCCAGCCGTACAGGGATTTGGGCGATGAATACCACAACGAAACAGACTATCAATATTATTTTAGCCATGACAGTAATTTCATAGCGGAGAGTGAAACCCACTTCTTTTTCTATGGCATGGGCGGGCGGTATCTTTGCTCCAGGACCAAGGAGACCGGGGAGGTCGCGGTGCTCTGCAACAAGCCGGACTGTCTGCATCACGAGGAAAAGGTCTATGAACGCAAATTTTACTGCAATGCGTACGCAAGCGGAGAACTTTCTTTGCAGTATTATGAGGGCGCGCTCTATAGCGCCGACAGCATAGCAGGCGATATTGGGGAACTGATACCGGTCATCTATAAAATCGAGACGGACGGCTCGGGGTATACAGACATTCTGCGTCCCCGGTCGGTTTTGTCCAATTTTATCATCCATCGCGGAACGCTGTACATGACATATTCGGATTTTCATAAAGGGCCGGCGAGCTACACGGATGAGGAAAAGGCGGAGTTCAGCGTCATGGGATACGGCGTGTATGCGTATAGCATGAAAAATCTATCGCGTTCCCCGAAAAAAATTATAGAAGAGACCGGGCACTGGGGTCAAATCGACACCGTCATGGGATTTGGAAATACGTTGTGTATACGCGCGGTAACGGCGGAGGACTATGAGGAAACAAACGAGTTTTCCTCACAGCAATGGCTGTATAACATAAACACGGCAGAAAAAAGAACGTTCGAGCCGCCCAGAGGCTCTACACTAGCCTGGGTAGACGATACTCTGGTCTATTTTGGAGCAGCGGAGTTTGGCGACCTTACGCAAAAAGCTGTGCGGATCAATTTTGACGGCACGGCGGCCGGAGAGCTGGACATTGAGTTCAGACAGGATTTATATGCGTTCGGCGGAATCCTCGCGGCGGATAACAGGCATCTGGTAACCTTTGACCTGGTCCCCCTGGAGGAACGCAGCGTCCAGTTCTATAATGACCGGGGAGAGCTTCTGAATGAGGTGCTGCTTCACAACAGGAGGCACCCCGGCTTGGGGATAACGCGGGACTACTATTTCTACCTGAAGAACGGTCAAAACGGAGATGATATATGGGCGATTGATCTGAGCGATCTGGACAATCCGAATTTGGAAGGCAAACCGTTTTATGAACACTGAGTGTTCCGCAAGGACTGTGAAGGAGATGATTCGATGAATATGCACATCGCCGATCTGAGCAAATCCTACGGCAGGAAACGGGCGTTGATCGACTTTACCTGCTCCTTTGAGCCGGGCGTTTACGGGCTGCTCGGCCCGAACGGCGCGGGAAAGAGTACGCTGATGGGCTGCATTGCCAAAAACCTGATGCCGGACAGCGGCAGCGTCGTCCTGGACCCGCCGGCGGACATCCTGCCCGTGCTGGGATACATGCCGCAGCAGCAGGCGGTCTACGACACGTTTTCAGCGCGGCGGTTCCTATACTACATGGCCGGGCTGAAAGGCATCAAACGCCCCAAACAGGAGATTGAGGACCTGCTGGAGGTCGTCAATCTGCGCGGCGCCGCGCACAGGCCCATGCGTACATATTCCGGCGGCATGAAACAGCGCGCCTTGCTGGCGCAGGCCTTGCTCGGCCATCCCAAGGTCATTCTGCTCGACGAGCCGACCGCGGGGCTGGACCCTGCCGAGCGGATACGCATCCGCAACTTCATCAGCAAAATCGCGTCCGATAAAATTCTCATTATCGCCACCCATGTGGTGGCGGATATCGAATTCATCGCCCAAAAGGTCATTATTCTGCGCTACGGGCGGCTTGTCGGCGCTCACAGCCCGGAGGACTGGCTCAGGAGCGCGGAGGGGAAGGTGCGCGAGTGCGTCATCGCCGAACAGGAGCTTGCCGGGTATCAGCAAAAGTATAAAGTGAGTAACATCCGCAGGCTGGCCGAGGGCGTCTCTGTCCGGCTGGTCGGCGATGAACTGCCGGAACAGGGCTTGCCGGTCAGCCCGACGATGGAGGATGTATATTTATATATACATGGAAATTATGAGAGTTGAATTGCGAAAGGGCTTTGATAAAATCTGGCTGCTGCTCCTGCTGATCATTCTGGCCGTAAACGGGTATTTCTTTTACCAGCACCAGATCAGCTATTACGGCTGGCAGCGGGAGGGCAATCCGGACATCATCTCCTTTTACACCGCGCAGCAGCAAAAGCACATTGACGATTACCCCTCTTTTATCCTGGACATGCCGGAGCGGGCGCGGATGGCGGCCACGCTGTCCAAGGATACAAGCGGCTTTGCGCGCCGCAACATCGACAAGACGACGCGGGATTTTGCCGGCCTGGACACGCTTCCGCTGCGGATGGGACCGGACGCCGCCGTGGAGCAGACGTATCATTTCCCCATGACCGATATTCTGCTTGCGGCCGCCATGCTGTTCGCCTGTATGCGGCTGTTCGGCATGGAGTATGAGCGCGGCCTGTTCGGATTGCTGATGGCCACGCCCTCACGCGGGAGGATCGCCGCTCATAAGATGGCCTCGCTCTTCCTGAACCTCCTGATCATGGCGGCGGCGCTGTACGGCAGTAATATTTTGATCGGGCACACCCTGTTCGGAACGGGCGACCTGAGCCGTCCGATCCAGTCCATTTCGGCGTTCCGCAACTGCAACCTCCGCCTATCCTGCGGCGGCTATCTGTGGATGGGGTTCGGCATCAAGTTTTTATTCCTGTTCGCGCTCGGGATGATGGTTTTGGCGCTGTTTATCGGGCTGAAGAATACGCCGGTTGTATTGCTGGCCGCTTCGTTTGCCGCGGGGGCCGAGTACTGGTTGTACCATACGGTCCCCGTGGCATCAAGCGTAAATGCGTTTCGGCTTGTGAATATCTTTCACCTGATCGACAGCTTCTCCCTGCTGGGCTGGTATCAAAACATCAATCTGTTCGGGTTTCCCGTCAATATGCTGACCGCTTGGTCTGTGGTGACGGGCCTGTCCCTCCTCCTGTGCGGCGCGGTGATTTATGTTCATTTCAAAACCGGCGCGGCGGCCCGCGGCACGGCCTTCCTGGCCGCCCTTGAGCGGGTGCGCGAACGCCTCAGCCGCCTGACAGACAAAATGGGACGGCACACCGTTCTCGGCCTGCACGAGCTGCATAAGGGGATCCTGAGCGCCGTCATCGTCCTGACCGTTCTGACGTGCCTGATGACCTATCAGGTTCGTTCGGCGTATACCGTGAAGTACGGTGAAGAAATCATCTATGAAGAGTACATCCGGAAAATCGGGGGGCGAATTACCGCCGAAACGCAACAATTTATGGAGGAGGAATGGGCGTATTTCTTCTCGCTCCCGCCGGAGACCCTGGGGTTTTATGACGGCAACATGAAGGCTCTGGCCCGCATTGAATCCCAGGTGCGCAACGCGCTGAACCAGGAAGCGGAAAACGGCATAGAGGCGTGGCTGATCAATGATACGGGATACCTGCGCCTGACGGCGAATCCCGCGCAGGACGCGCAGGACGTCATGATTCTCTGTTCCGCGGCGCTATTGCTCTGCGCCGGACTGTTCGCAAGAGAAAATATAGGCGGCATGAAGAAGCTGCTGCGCATTTGCAAGAACGGAAGCCGTTTGATATTCGTCAAGCTGGCCCTCACCCTGCTCCTGTGCCTGCTCGTGTCCGGCATCGTCTATGCCTCGCGTTTTTTGACGATTACCAAGCTGTATTCGCTTGAATATATTCATGCGCCTGTCCAGAGCATTTCGGAATTAGCCAATTACGGCCCGCATGTCAGCATCCTGCAATATGTAACCGCCTTGTATGCCGTGCGGGCCGCGGGGGCGCTGGCCATGGGCTTCTGCCTCGCGGCGATTTCGTCGGTTTGCCGATATCTCTCTGTCGCGTTCGCCGCTTCCATGGGCCTATTGCTCGCACCGGCGGCGGCCTATCAGACGGGAGTAACGGCGATGAAATATGTATCCAGCTTCCCGCTTCTGTACGGCAATTTGCTGTTGCAGGGAGGCCCTGCATGGATCTGGAGCATGATCGGGACACTGGCGCTTTGCGCGGGCTGCTGTATGATCATCTGGCGCGCCTGGCGCCGGGACCCGTCGCACGGGATTTTCACGAGATGGGTTAGGGGGAGATGGGGGTGATCTCCGGCAGATACACAGCACCCGTTTGCCCACAAAAAAAGGCCGCAAGCTCTCCACGGCTTGCGGCCCTTTCGCGTCCGCTCTCAGCGGTCGCTGTTCGCCTTTTCCCGATTGCCGGATTGGTTCTTCGCGTTGCGGCTCTCGCCGTCGCAGGCGCTCTGCGCCATCGTGGGACGACCGTCGCCTGCGGGACGACCGTCGCCTGCGGGGCGATTATCGCGGTTCTCGCCGCCCGCCTTGCGGCTGCGGGCCTGCTTGTTGTCGAGCTGGCTGTCCTTTGCCATGTGAAATATCACCTCTGCGTCATAGGATTGCCAGTTCCCGCGCGCAATATACATCCGCCCCTTTGGGATACTAACGGCAGGATAAATTCAAAAGGGGATGATCAAAATGGACCGCGCCAAAACCGCCGGGCGGCTGCTGGCCGTTGGGTTTACCGTAATTTTTTGTCTGAATCCGGCCGTTCCGGCCCGCGCCGCCGGCCCCGCGCCGGCTCCGCCGGAGCTGGAGCCCAGGCTGTTCGGGCCGCCGCCGTCTCCCGAACCGGAACCGGAGCAGGAGGCGCCCGGCGCCGGGAACGAGGTCAAGGAATCGTATATCCGCTGGGTCGACTTCAACGCGCCCGCCCCGCTGATGCGGCAATTGATCGAGATGGACGTAAAATCCCGCGCCTCCGGAGAGACCGCCCCGTTTGACTGGATCGAGGGGCTGGCCTATCTGGCGGTCAAATGCGGCGGCGACTTCCGCAAGCACAAGGCCGCGCAGCTGCGGCAGCTGCGCAAGGCTCTGGAGGAGGGGAAGACGGTTGCCGGGCTGGGCGAGGGACTGAAGACATACGCCTATTATCTCGAAGCCTACGGCGCGGCGCTGGGCGGTCTGGTGGGCGCATACGAGCAGGAGACGGCGGAGGGGGTTTGGGAACCGCGCTACGGTCTGCGCGCGTTTTCGCCGATCGCCAAGGGCTTCGCCTACGGCCACTATGACGACTTCGGCAGCGGGCGCGCCTACGGCTATCGCCGCAAGCACCTCGGGCATGACCTGATGGCCCTGACGGGCACGCCGGTCATCGCGGCGGAGTCCGGCGTGGTGGAGGAGCTGGGCTGGAACCGCTACGGCGGCTGGCGCGTCGGCGTGCGCAGCCGCGACGGTCTGCGGTATTGGTACTACGCCCACCTGCGCCAGAACCGCCCCTACGCGGAGGGCCTGCAAAAGGGCGCGGCCGTCGCCGCCGGGGACGTCATCGGCTATGTGGGCCGCACCGGCTACAGCAGCCGCGAGAACACCAACGGCATCGAGCAAAGCCATCTGCACTGGGGCTTACAGCTGATTTTCCACCCGTCGCAGAAGGACGGCCCCAATCAGATTTGGATCGACCTCTACGAAATCACCAAGCTGCTGGAGCCGCGCCGCAGCGCGACGGTGCGCGACCCGGAGACGAAGGAACACCGCCGCGCGCTGGGGTATCGGGAGATTGCGGGTCAAGCCCGCAATGACGGGTAGGGGGGCGCATTGCGCAACGCGTCATTTGTCCACTACAACGCGCCGGGGGAATCATTCCCGGCGCGTTGCGACGCGATACACGCACCGCGCACCGTGCGCAGGGCGTTGTCGGGTTCATCTACACCGCGTCATCGGCTTGAGTAAACGTATCCCAACGACGACTGATGCTTTGGCAAAGCTCGTCAAGCGCCTGCCCGGTCATGCGATGCTCGGCTTGAATTTCCTCCACCGTGTATCCCTCAAAGAGCATCTTGAGGACGGCTCTCTCTGGCGGATTCAGCCATTGATACCGGAAAGTCTCCATGTCGATCCTGCGTTCAACCGACAGCATATCATTCGTATAGCGAGACAGAAACCGGTCATGCCCCGTCATGTCAGAATCGGCATCTTTGCCGATCGGGGCGTCCAGTGATACGACGTTGTAGGAGGAATGGCGCGTGTATTGTTTGTTCTTTTCGATCAACTGTCTTTTGATTTCATCAAACAAGAAATCCTTGAGCGATCCCTGTATGGGGGTATAGGTGTGAAGGGCTTCCCAAAGAGCGGCGCGGGCGGTTGCGCGGCGTTCCTCCATAGGGGTGGTTTTCGCGTACAAATAAACCGCCTTATCAATCAGCCATTGGTAAGCGATCAGCAAATGCGGATGCCCGGCCAAAGGCGTTGTCTTCTTGGCCGCCTGGGATCTTGGCCTGCGCGGGGGCGGCACGATATAGCCCTTCCAAAGGGAATCTTCTCTGTCCTCAACGAACAAAAAGTGTACCGGCAGGTCGATTCCCAGCTGTTTCAGGCGCTTTGCGATTTCAAAAGCCTTAACCGTACCGTTTACCGCCAGAGCAAATCCTTTTTCTGCATTCGCCTCAACGCATAACGAGCATTCGTCCGGCAGAAACCCGACCCTGATGGTGCGCGGCAGCTTGTCTCGCATCCCCGATCCAAAACATAGAACTCCATCCGCGCTCATGGTTGCGCAAGGTCTGCGGCGGTTGTTCGCGGGTTCGCACCATACGATTTTGTTTTCGTTTGATTTTCTCATTTTTGTGGCCTCCTTAAAAATATACTCGAGCATGGTCGAGCAGGCCACATTTTATCATGCTTCGCATGATATTTCTTCCAAACCTGTAATATCCGCGGAGATTCATCCTTCACAAACCCCTTTTGACCATACACCCCAAAGGGGTTTGACAATCCCGCCCCGCCTGCCCTATAATTAAGGACGCCCCTTAATTCTAATCAGGAGGCTCCCCCTATGATCAACACCCACTACCAGACCCTTCCCGACAACTATCTGTTTGCCGCCATCGCGCGCAAGGTGCGCGAGTTCGAGGCGGGGCACCCCGGTCAGCCGGTCATCCGCATGGGCATCGGCGACGTGACCCGCCCCCTGGCTCCGGCGGTTGTGGAGGCCATGCGCGAGGCCGCCGCCGAAATGGGCTGCGCCGAGACCTTCCGCGGCTACGACGACGCGCAGGGCTATCCGTTCCTGAAGGAGGCGGTGGCGGCGCATTACGCCCGTCTCGGCGCGGCCGCCGCGCCGGATGAAATCCTCATCAGCGACGGGGCCAAGAGCGACGCGGGCAACCTGCTGGACATTTTCTCGCCGGACTGCGTGGCCCTGATCCCCGATCCGGTCTATCCGGTGTATGTGGACACCAACAGGATGGACGGGCGCGCCGTGCGGTTTATGGACGCGACGCCGGACAACGGCTTTCTGCCGATGCCGGACGCGTCGGCGCAAGCGGATATTATTTACCTCTGCTCGCCGAACAACCCCACGGGCGCGGCCTATAACCGCGATCAGCTGGCCGCGTGGGTCGCTTACGCGCGGGAGCGCGGCGCGGTGATTCTGTTCGACGCGGCCTATGAGGCGTTCGCCGGCGAGGCGGGCATCCCCCGCAGTATCTATGAAATCGAGGGCGCGCGGGAATGCGCCATTGAGGTCGGCAGTCTCAGCAAAATGGCGGGCTTCACCGGCGTGCGGTGCGGCTGGACGCTTGTGCCGCCGGAGCTGGTCCGGGACGGCGTGAGCCTGCGGCAGATGTGGCTCCGCCGCCAGAACACGAAGTTCAACGGCGTATCGTACATCACCCAGCGCGGCGCGGCGGCGGCCCTCTCGCCGGAGGGTCTGGCGCAATGCCGGGAGAACATCGACTATTACCGCGAAAACGCGCGCCTGATCGCCGGAACGATGGACGCGCTGGGCATCGCCTACACGGGCGGGCGCAACTCGCCGTACATCTGGCTCGAATGCCCCGGCGGCGATTCGTGGGCGTTCTTTGACCGCCTGCTGGAGCGGGCGCAGGTCGTCGGCACGCCGGGCGCGGGCTTCGGCCAAAACGGCGAGGGCTTCTTCCGCCTGTCCTCCTTCGGCACGCATGAGAACACGCGGAAGGCCATGCGGCGCTTCCGGGAGCTGGGGGCGGGAGGCTAACGGGGCCGGCGGCGGCCGAACGGCACAGCAACGCCCTCCGGAGCATATATTGCGGTAGAATATATCGCTTTGGAGGACGATATGGCCACGATTAAAATATACAATAACGATGAAAACCGGATGGAGACGTATTTCAGGCGCGAGGATGAGGCGATGCCCTACAATACGGGCAACACGCTGAAGGTCGCGGAGTTCCGCGGCTCCAGCCGCAGTGACCTGCTGTGGACGGAAAAGCGCGCCATGCAGTCCTGGAACAGCTTCCGCTTTCTGTACGGCCGCCCGATCTCCGTGGGCTTTGCCTTTAAGCGCCCCCGCGAGGGCGGGCACAGCCGGCAGTCTCAGCATTACGCCGGGCTGGCCTTTGACGTCGGGCAGAACCTGAACAACGCCCAGCGCGCGGAAATGCGCAATCTGGCGTATCAATCGGGCCTGTGGACGTATGTGGAGCCGGTGTCCCTCAGCCCGACATGGGTGCATTTCGACCGGCGGCGCGGGACGCCCGCCTGCGCGTCGGGCGGCTATCCCCTCGTCAGGACCGGCAGTCTCGGCGCCTATGTGCTGGCCCTGCAGGACGCGCTGAACGCGCTGGGGTACGGCGCCGGAGGGCTGGACGGCATATTCGGCGCCGCGACCGCCAGCGCCGTGATGGCGTTTCAGCGCGGAAACGGCCTGGTCGCCGACGCGATCGTCGGCTGTATGACATGGAACAGCCTGATGTACGCGGCCGTCCCGGGGAGCCTGCTGATTGTGCGGATGGACTAGCGCCTCCGCCCCTCCCCGCCCCGGCGGGGAGGGGCGGAGCGTCCGGAGGAAAAAATTTCAGCCGGTTGAAAAGAGAAATTTTTCAAAGGGGCTGGAATTGGCGGGCGGTTTGTGCTAAACTGTATTAGATACCGGGTTTTTCCGCGGTAATTCTTTCCGGAGGGGGGCGCCGTTCCGTTGCGAAAACCCATCAGTCTGGTTCTGGCGGCCCTGCTGCTGGTTTCCGCGCCGCCGCGGGCGGCCGCGCGCACCTCGCTGACGCAAGAGGACTTCTACGCAATTGTGGGGACGCACTCGGTCAACAACGATATCCCTACATACCGCCGCTATCAAAGCCTGTATCCCCCCCACAGACCCGCCGCCCCCGTCGTCGTCGAGGCGTCTGATTACGTCCGCTACGAGGAGGACGGGCAGTCCGCCGAGCCGGAGCGGCTGACGGACTACGAGGGGATGCCGGGCGTGTCGGTCCTGACGGGGGAAGCCGCCCTGATCGAATACGACGTCACGGTTCCGGAAGCGGGCTTTTATGATGTTTTGCTGGAGTATTACCCCGTGGAAGGGAAAAGCTCCGCCATCCAGCGCAGTCTGTTTATCGACGGCAATCTGCCCTATCGGGAGCTGTCCCTGTTCGAGATGAGCCGGATTTGGCAAAACCGGCAGGCCGCCGGACAAGCTCCGGGCGGGCCTGTCTCGCTGACCTGGGAGCGGGACAACCAGGGCAACGACCTCAAGCCGGCGATGATCGAGTCGCCGGACTGGATTTCCGCCTATGTGTACGACTCCGGCGGCTATGTGACCCGCCCCCTCTCGCTGTATCTGGAGAAGGGGACGCACACGCTGTCGCTGCTGTCGCTGCGGGAGCCGATGCTGCTGCGCCGGATTCTTCTGCAAAACGAGTACGCCGCGCCGGACTACCGCGCGGCCAAAGCCGCGTGGGACGCGGCGGGCGCGGAGGACACCGCCGGCCGGATGGTCGTCATCGAGGCCGAGGACGCCGTGCGGACCTCCTCCCAGATGCTCTATCCCGTTCAGGACCAGTCCTCCCCCTCCGTCTCTCCCTCCAGCCCCAGACTGCTGCTGAACAACACCGTCGGCGGCCACGCCTGGCGGCTGACAGGCCAGTGGATTGAATGGGATTTCACCGTCCCGGAGACGGGCTACTATGAGCTGACCCTGCGCGCCAAGCAGAATTTCAAGCGCGGCATCTACGCCTCGCGCCGCCTCAGCCTCAACGGGGAGGTCCCGTTCTCGGAGCTGGAGGACTACGGATTCCATTACGCCCAGAACTGGCGCACCGACCGCATCGGCGGGGACACGCCGTATAAGTTCTATCTGGAGGCCGGCGTGACGCATACGCTCCGCATGGAGGCCGTGCTGGGCGAGTTCAGCGAGATCATTTCCGCGGTGCGCGACGCGGTGTACGACCTCAACGCCATCTACCGCAAGGTCATCGCGCGCACCAGCGTCAAGCCCGACCGCTACGCCGACTATCAGCTGGAGCGGACGCTTCCGGCGCTGACCGGAGAGATGACGGCCGTGCGCGACAGCCTGACCCGGGTCATTGACGGCCTGCGGCAGGCCGCCGGCGGGAGCAGCGAGCGGGAACGTGTGCTGGTCACCATGCGCGACCAGCTGGATGTTCTGATCAAGGACAACGAGCGGTTCCCCCGGATGGTGGAGTCGTTCAAGGTCAACGTGCGCGCCTGCGGCACCTGGCTCAACGAGGCGGTCAACCAGCCGCTCCAGATCGACACGCTGTTCTTCCATTCGCCGGACACGCCGGTCCGCGTCGGCCGCTCGACGATATTCCATACGATTGCCTATGAAATCAGCCGCCTGTACTACTCCTTCGTCATCGACTACAATCAGGTCGGCAACATCGCCGACGCGGGCGACGAAAACACCATCACGCTCTGGATCGGCTCCGGCCGCGATCAGGCCGGCGTCATCAAGTCCCTGATCGACGAGACCTTCGCCCGCCAGAACGGCGTCAATGTCAATGTCAGGCTGGTGGATATGAGCACACTGCTTCAGGCGTCGCTGGCCGGGCAGGGGCCGGACGTCGCCATTCAGGTGCCCGGCGAGCTGCCGATGAACTTCGGCCTGCGCGGCTCCGTGGCGGATCTGCGCGGCTTTGAGGGCTTTGAGGAGGTCCGCGCGCGTTTCGCGGAGAGCGCCATGATGCCGTATGAGTTCGGCGGCGCCTCCTACGCGCTGCCGGAAACCCAGATTTTTCCGATGATGTTTTACCGCAAAGATATCCTGTCGGAGCTGGACATCGGGCTTCCCGATACCTGGGACGACGTGGCGGTCCTCATGTCGGAGCTTTCGTTCAACCACATGGAATTCGGGATGCTGCCCAGCGAGCAGGTGTTTACGATGCTGCTCTACCAGAACGGCGGGCAGTATTACAACGAGAACGCGACCCGCTCCGCGCTGGACCGCGAGGAGGCCGTCAACGCCTTTAAGCGCTACACCGAATTTTACACCGACTATAAGCTGGACCGCGAGACCAGCGTCGAGGAGCGCTTCCGCACCGGAGAGACGCCGATCATCATCGCGGACTATACGTTTTACAATAACTTGCAGGTGTCCGCGCCCGACCTGAAGGGAATCTGGGGATTCGCGCCCGTTCCCGGCACGCGCCGCGCCGACGGCACGGTCGACCGCAGCGTCGCCAGCAACGGCAGCACCGCGGCAGCCGCGATGGCCGCGACCACGATGATCGGGGTCATGGGCGGCAACGGCAGCGCGTGCGTGATGATGGAGGACTCCCCGAAAAAGGAGCAGGTCTGGAAATTTATGCAATGGTGGACCTCGGCGCAGACCCAGGTGCTGTTCGGGCGCGAAATGGAGAGCCTGATGGGTCCCGCCGCCCGTGTGCCCACGGCCAACCGCGAGGCGTTTGCCATGCTTCCCTGGCCGGTGGAGGACTACCGCGCGCTGCGGGAGCAGTTCCAATACGTCCGGGGCATTCCGCAGGTGCCGGGCGGCTATTTCACCTACCGGAACGTCAACAACGCCTTTTATTCCGTGACCACGCCGCTGACCGACCGGCCCGCCGGCCAGAAGCAGACGGCGATGCCGCGGGAGGAGCTGATGGACAAGGTGATCCTGATCAACGACGAGATTCGCTACAAGCGGACGGAATTCGGCCTGCCGCTGGAGCCGTTGTACAATCCGTGAAAGGGGGGGGCTTGCTCATGGCCGCTGAGCCTCGCGGGGACTATACGGAAAAGCTGAGCGCGCGGATCCGCAAGGGCGGCGTGTCGTATATGATGCTGGCCCCGTACTTTGCGCTGTTTTTCTTTTTCACCGTGCTGCCCGTCCTGATTTCCATGTTTTTCAGCTTTACCACGTTCGACATGCACTCCCTGCCGCAGTTCATCGGCTGGGGCAACTACGCCAAGCTGATGCTGGAGGACGACCTGTTCATCACGGCGCTGAAGAACACGCTGATCTTCGCCGTCGTCACCGGGCCGGTCAGCTATGTTTTGTGCCTGCTGTTCGCGTGGATCATCAATGAGTTCAGGGGCTTTCCACGCGCGCTGCTGACGCTGGTGTTTTACGCGCCCTCCATCAGCGGGCAGGCATACCTGATCTGGAACATCATCCTGACCGGCGACCGGTACGGGTACTTAAACGGCTTTCTGATGCAGATGGATTTTATCCAGCAGGCCATTGTCTGGATGAAGACGGAGAAATATGTACTGCCCGTGCTGATCGTCGTACAGCTCTGGCTTTCGCTGGGGACGGGCTTTCTGGCCTTTATCGCGGGTTTGCAGACCATCGACAAGTCCCTGTATGAGGCCGGGGCGATCGACGGCGTGAAGAACCGCTGGCAGGAGCTGTGGTTCATCACCCTGCCCGCCATCAAGCCCCAGCTGATGTTCGGCGCGGTCATGCAGATCACGCAGTCGTTTGCCATTGCCGACGTGTCGCTGAATCTGGCGGGCAACCCCTCGGTCAACAACGCCGGCTCCACCATTGTCACCTTCCTGCTGGATCACGGCGGCATCCGCTTTGAAATGGGATATGCCTCCGCCATCGCCACCGTGCTGTTCGGGCTGATGGTCGGGACGAATAAACTCGTGCAGCTCTTGCTGCGCAGGGTGGGCTCGTAGGGACGGCGCCCGCGGGCTGTTATAAATCGCACCGGAGGGACGGGGGTTAACATGGCGGTCAAGGTACAGCGCGGCCAGACATTTTCTGAATACTGGGAGTTCAGGCGCTCGCGGCGCGCCCGGAAGCTCAACCGTTCGCGCGCCGGCAACGCGCTGCTGTTCGGGCTGATGGTCATTTGCGGCGTGTTTATGGTGTTGCCGCTGGTGATGATCGTCAACAACGCCCTCAAGCCGCCGGAGGAAATTTTCCGCTTTCCTCCCCAGATTTTCGTGCGCAACCCGACGCACGAGAACTTCACCGACCTGTTTGTGCTGATGAGCAACTCCTGGGTTCCGTTTTCCCGGTACATCCTGAACACGCTGATTATCTCCGGCTGCGGGACCGCCGGGCATGTGCTGTGCGCCTCGCTGGCGGCCTATCCGCTGACCAAGCACAGGTTCCCCGGCGCGAAACTGCTGTTCTCGATGGTCATCCTGTCGATGATGTTCTCCTGGACGGTCACGCAAATCCCCAACTATATGATTATCTCCGCGCTGGGCATCAACAACACCTATTTGGCGATGATTTTACCGTCGTGGTCCTACGGGCTGGGCCTGTACCTGATGAAGCAGTTTATGGAGCAGATTCCCGATTCGCTGATTGAGTCGGCGCGGCTGGACGGCGCGGGAGAGCTGGGGGTGTTCTGGAGAATCATCATGCCCAACGTCAAGCCCGCGTGGCTGACCCTGGCCATCTTCCAGTTCCAGGTCCTCTGGAGCAACACCGGCAGCCTGTTCCTGCGCGACGAGGAGCTAAAGCCCCTGCAATACGCCATGCAGCAGATCGCGGCGGGCGGCGCCGCCCGCGCCGGCGCGGCGGCGGCGGTCGCCTTTGTACTGGCCGCCATTCCGATTACGTTCTTCCTGGTCTGCCAGTCCAGCATTCTGGAAACCATGACGACCTCGGGGCTTAAAGAATAGAGGAGGTGAGCCGATGCCGCTCAAACGGGTATGCGCCGCGCTGCTGCTGACGGCCGCCCTCATCGCCGGGGCCGCGCCCGCCGCGGGGGCGGGACTGGTTCCGTATGATACCTACAACTACGACTACTGGGACTTCATCGTGTTCACGCCCGCCGCGTATGTTCCGGGCCGGAGCGTGTCCGGCGTGGATTTGGGCATCGGCGCGTTCCAGAATTTCCAGGGTATGTGCGTGGCGGACGACGGGGCGGTCTACATTGCCGACACGGGCAACAACCGCATTGTGATTCTGGAGCCGGACCTGCTCTCGGTGCGGGACGTGGTGGACTCCTTTTCGTGGCCCGACGGCTCTGCCGACGGCTTTGCGCGCCCCCACGGCGTGGCGGCGGCGGACGGTCTGATGTACGTCGCCGACACCGACAACCGGCGCGTGGTCGTGCTGGACGGGCGCGCGGCGGTCCGCGTCATCCGGAATCCCTCGTCGGAGCTGCTGGACGCAAACTTTGACTTTGTCCCGCTGAAGGTCGCCGTGGACTACGCCGGGCGGGTATTCGTCATCGCGCGCAATATGTTTCAGGGCATTATGACCTTTGACGCCGACGACAACTTCATCGGCTTTTACGGGACCATCAACGTCAAGATCACGCTCTGGCAGCGGTTCTGGCGCGTGTTCTCCACCAAGGAGGAGCGCGCCCGCCAGCAGCTGTTCATCCCGACGGAGTTTACCGGCCTGGATGTGGACCCGTGGGGCTTTGTGTACGCCTCCAACATGGACAGCGAGGGGGTGCAGGCCGTCCGGCGGCTCAACCCCAGCGGCGAGGACGTGATCCGCACGGGGGAAAACCAGAATCTCGGCGGCGACATCGAACTGTTCGCCGCCTCCGCCAGCGTCTATTCCGGCCCCAGCAAGATCATCGACGTGGCCTACCGCGGCCAGGGCATCTATTCGTTGCTGGACTCCCAGCGCGGGCGCATTTTCACCTACGACCACGAGGGGAACCTGCTGTATATCTTCGGCGGCATGGGCCATCAGGCGGGGACCTTCCGCCAGCCGACGGCCATCGGGGCGCAGGAGAACCGCATTCTGGCGCTGGACGCCTTCCGCAACGAAATCATTACCTTTGAGGAGACGCGCTACGGGGCCTTGATCAATCAGGCGGTCGCCCTGCGCTACGGCGGGGACGAGGCCCTGGCCGTGGAGGCGTGGCGCGAGGTGCTGCTGCTCAACGAAAATCTGGAGCTGGCCAACGCCGGGATCGGCAAGGCCTATCTCACCGCGGGCGACAACCGCACCGCGATGAGATATCTGAAGCTCGGCATGGACAAGAGCCACTACGCCATCGCGTTTAAGCGGTACCGCAACGAGGTGCTGAAGGAAAACATCGGCTGGATGCTGACGCTTCTGCTGGCCGCCGTCGTCGCCTACGCGGGCTGGCGGTCGTACCGGCGCAGGAAGCGGGGCCGCGCCCCGGCGGGAGGGCTGCTCTGATGGGGAAGTATTTTACGCGGGAGCGCGTGGGCTATATGTTCGGCGTGCTGACCCGCCCGCTGCATTCGTTTTACGAGATACGCCACCGGGACCAGGGCAGCGTCCCGCTCGCGGCGCTCTGCGTGTTTCTGCTGTCCGCCGCCTTTACCTTAAACCGGATTTTTGCCGGCTTCATCGTCAACGACGTCAACCCGCGCACGGTGGACGGGCTGGAGGAAATGGGCGCGATCTTTCTGATTTTGGGGCTGTTCTGCGTGGGCAACTGGTCGGTCACCTGTCTGATGGACGGCGAGGGGCGTTTGCGGGATATCGTGACGGTCACGGGCTACGCCATGCTTCCGGCCGCGCTGCTTCTGGGTCCCGCCACCCTGCTGAGCCTGGTCATCGCGGAAGGGGAAACCGCGTTTTACGCCATCGTCATGGGCGCCGGCATCGCGTGGACGGTCATCCTGCTGCTGACCGGCGTAATGACGGTACATAACTACACGTTGCTGAAAACGCTGGTCACGCTGGGGCTGACCTTTGTGGCGATGCTGATCCTCGTGTTCATCGGGCTGTTGATTTTAGACCTGATCAATCAGGCGTATGTCTTTCTGTACAGCATTTACACGGAGCTGATTTTCCGTATTTAATCCGCTGATCCGCTGGTTTTCGGTTTGGAGGGGTGCGCCGGATGAGGCTGTCCAAAAAAATTCTGTTGCTGGCTCTGGCCGCCGCCGCGCTGGTCACGCTCACCTATCAGGGCTACCTGACGGTGCGCTACCGGCTGTACGGCGGACACAAGGCCGTGCTGTCCGCTCCGGCCGCTCACGAGGAGGGCCGCCCGTTCGCCGCGCTCGCGGACGCATCGGCGGACGTGCCGGGCATGGCGCTGGCCGCGGAAAATGACGTCCTGAAGCTGTACGTCAGCCTTGACGACGCCAATGTCGCCCTGTACGACAAGCGCAGCGGAGAGAGCGTATACGCCGTCCCCCCCGGCGCGGAGGAGGACCCCGTGGCCGCCGGCATCAACAAAAGCCTGCTGAAAAGCCAGCTTACGCTGGATTATTTCAACGAGGAGCGCCTCCGCGCGCGGATGAACAGCTTTGACCATTCGATCGCGCTGGAGCAGTTCCGGTTCGAGTCGCTGGAAAACGGCCTGCGCTGCGTCTATACGCTGGGCGATATCTCCAGCCCGACGGGGCTGGTGCCGGTCTACATCACGGAGGAGCGGCTGGAGCGGTTCCTGTCGGTGTACGAGGGGACGCGGGACTATACCCGCAACCGGATGCGCTATGTGGAATCCCGGGAGGCCCCGGGGCATCTGGAGCTGATGGAATCCATCCGCACCGCCAAGGCGACCTTGCGCGAGCTGGAGACCATTCTGACCGGCGCGGGCTATACGCAGGAGGACTACGCCGCCGATATGGCCGGCTCCGGCGTCGAGGGCGCGGTGCCGCTGCACTTTGTCATCGAGCTGGACTATATCCTGGACGGCGACAGCCTGGAGGTGCGTCTGGACACGGGGCGCGTCAGCGAATACGCGGACGGGCGCATCGAAAAGATCCAGCTGCTGCGCGCCTTCGGCGCGGGCGGCATGGATGAGGAAGGCTACCTCATGGTCCCCAACGGCTCCGGGTCGCTGATCCGCTTTAACAACGGCAAGAGCTACGCCGACGAGTACGAGCAGTATATCTACGGGCAGGACCCGCTGATGAGCGAATACGCGACGCTGGGCAACACCGTCACGGCCCGCCTTCCGTTCTTCGGCATCGAGCGCCCGGGCCGGACCCTGCTGGGCCGCGTGGAATCCGGCGAGTCTCTGGCGTATCTGACGGCCGGGGTGTCCGGCAAGGTCAACGCCTATAACTATGTCTATCCCGCCTTTGTCCTGCGCGGCAGCATGTCTCTGGCGATGTTCGGCATGACCGGCAACGAGGCCACGCTGCCCGTGGTGGAAAAGGAGATGCCCGCCGTCCTGCTGGCGGTGCGGTACAGCCTGCTCCCCGGGGACTACGAGGGCTACTCCGGCATGGCGCGCCGCGCCCGCGAGCAGCTGGCCGCGGAGGGCGTGCTGTCCGGCTCCGCGCGGACCGGCGACATCCCGTTTTATATGGACGTGGTCGGCAGCGTGCTGGGACAGAAATTCTTTGCCGGCGTTTCCTACATGGGCCAGATTCCGATGACCCGCTATGAGGAGGCCGCCGAAATGTCGGCGGAGCTGACCGCTCTCGGGGTGCGGCGGCAGGTCGTCAACTATCAGGGCTGGTTCAACCGCGGCTATTACCACGACGTGGCCGACAAAATCAAGCCGGTCCGCGCGCTGGGCCGTACCGGGGAGCTGGAGGAGCTGGCCGCCGCGCTGGAGGAACAGGGCGGGCAGCTCTATTCCGACACGGCCCTCCAAAGCGTCCCGTGGTCCTCGCGGCGGTACCGCTATGAGCTGGAGTCGTCCCGCTACTATGGCGGCGGGATGGTCGCGGGCTTCGGCCTGGTCAGCCCCATCACGCTGTACAACACCTTTTCGATGGGGTATCTGGAGGTCATGTACAATATTCTCAGCCCCCGCTTTCTGACGCGCTACACCGAGAGTTTTACGCGCGCGATGTCCCGCTATGACCCAGGGATCGGGGTGTCTCTGCGCGACATGGGCGACATTCTGGCCTCGGACCGCAAGCGCACCGATATGATCCACCGCGAGGAGGCCCGGGAGATTGTCTCGCACAATCTGGATTTGCTGGACGGCCTGGGCCGGTCGCTTATGGTGTCGGGCGGCAACCTGTACGCGCTGCGCGTCAGCGACGACCTGATCAACGTGCCGATGGCGCACAACGCGCTGTATATGGTCGACGAGGAGATCCCCTTTTACGCGATGGTCGTCCACGGCCATATTGACTACGCGGGAGAGCCCGTCAATCTCAACGACGCCTATGACGAGCGGGAGATCGCGCTGCGCCTGATAGAACACGGCGCCTCGCCCCGCTTCGCGTTCACATACCGCAGCTCGAGCGACATGAAGTACACCGGGCTGAACCGGATGTACAGCACGCACTACCAAAGCTGGCAGGCGTCGGCGGCGGAGCTGTATCATACGGTCAACGGCGCTCTGGCCCCTGTGGCGGGCTGTGAGATGCTCCGGCACGAGATTCTGCCCGGCGGCGTGCGCCGCGTGACCTACTCCAACGGCGTGCAAATTCTCATCAACCGCTCCGACCGGGAACAGCGGGCCGGCGGAGACGTTCTGGAGCCCCTGAGCTTCATCGTCAAGGAGGGCGCGGTATGAAACGGAACCGGATGTTAACCTTGCCCAGAAAGCGGGCCCTCACCGGCTTTCTGTTTGTGCTGCCGTTCACCGCCGGATTCCTGCTGTTCTATGTCAACAGCATTGTCACCACGGTCCGGATGAGCCTGTCCGAGGTGACGGTCGGCGTGGCGGAGGGCGTCCGGGGCATGTCGATGCAATGGAACGATTTTTTCAATTATATCCGGGCCTTTTCCCAGCACGCGACCTTTAAGCAGGATTTGACGTCGTCCCTGCTGAACATGCTGATCGACCTGCCGCTGATCATTTTCTTCTCGCTGTTCATGGCGCTGTTCCTCAACCAGAAGTTCCGGGGGCGGACGGTCGCCCGCGCGATCTTTTTCCTGCCCGTCATTTTGGGCGCGCCGGCCATCAGCGAGGCGATCAACATGGCCCGCGCGCTGATGGTTGGAGGCATCAGCCCCGCCTCGGCGGAGGTGATGGCCTCGCTGGGCGCCGGCACGACCATCGACGTTGGCTATTACCTCTACATGCTGGGCAATCTGGCCGTCCCGCCCGTGCTGATCAACTACATCATCGGCGCGGTCGCCCGCATCAACAACGTCATCACGGCCTCGGGCGTCCAGATAGTCATTTTCGTCGCCGCGCTGCAGTCCATCGCCCCCGCGCTGTACGAGGTGGCGAAGATCGAGGGCGCGACGTCTTACGAGACGTTCTGGAAAATCACCTTCCCGATGGTCTCCCCGCTGATCGTGACCAACGTCGTGTATACCATCGTGGACTCCTTCGCGAAAAGCCAGATCGTCACGCTGTCATACGATACGATCTTTACCGATTACAACTACGGCCTCGGCGCGGTGTTCAGCCTGGTCAGCTCCGTGGCGGTATGCCTGATCCTGCTGATGGTCGGCTGGCTCCTCAGCCGGCGGACGTTTTACCACATTTAAGGGGGGAGACGGAATGAACGCTTGGCGCGCTTTGCGCGATAAATGGGCGTCCCTGGCGCGGGATACGCGGCTGCAAAACGAGCGGCGTCACGCGGAACGGCAGGCGCGCCGGTTTTTGTTCGCGCTGTTCCGCGCGGTCATCATCTTCGGCATATCCTATGTCATCCTCGGGCCGCTGATCGGGATTTTGGCCAACTCCTTTTTCTCCAACGAGGACAAATACAGCCCCATCGTCTATCTGATCCCGCAAAACCCGACGCTGGAGCGGTACCGGCTGGCCCTGCTCCGCATGGATTATTTCCGGGTCCTGGGGCGTATGCTGCTCTATGTCACCAGCCTGACCGTCCTGCAGCTGGCGGTCTGCGCGATGGTGGGGTACGGCTTTGCGCGGTTTAACTTCCCCCTGAAAAAGATTCTGTTCGCCTGTGTCATTGTCATGATCGTCCTGCCCTCGCATACCATTATGTACCCGCTGTACAACCTGTTCCAGAATAACCCCGGCGGCCTGTTCGGCTGGTTTAACAACGGCAATCTGCTGGGCAGCCCGCTCCCGATGTTCCTGATGACGGCGCTGGGGACGGGGCTGCGCTCGGGACTGTTCATTTTTATCTTCAACCAGTTCTTCCGCGGCCTGCCCAAGGAAATCGAGGAGGCCGCGCTGATCGACGGGGCCGGCAGCATCCGCACCTTCATTCAGGTCATGATTCCCAACGCTACCCCCGCCATCGTCACCGTCGCCATTTTCTCCGCGGTGTGGCAGTACAACGACTCGTTCTACGGGCGGCTGTTCAACATCAGCGACAACATTTTACTCAGCCGGAAGCTCAGCACCCTCCAGCGCACCATCGCCAATCTGGATATGATCCGCGACCCGTCGATCTCCACCCTGTATGTCTACGCGGGCGTCGTCTTTATGATTCTGCCGCTGCTGCTGATGTATATTTTTCTGCAAAAATATTTCATCGAGGGCGTCGAGCGCAGCGGGATTGTGGGTTAGGCGTCAGATTTCTTAGTCCTCCTTTCCGCGATGCGGAAAATAAATAAAAGGAAGGGATACGATGAAACGAAAAAAACTTGTGGCGGCGCTGCTGTGTATGCTGCTGTGCTGCGGGCTGGCGCTGTCGGCCTGTACCTCCGAGGGGACGCCCTCGCCTTCGCCGGCGACGGATCCGCCCGCGACCAACCCGCCCGCGCCCTCCGGCTCCGGAGAGACGTACGCCGTCGATTTTTCGGACGGAAAAACCGGTTTTCTCCTGCTGAACACCGGCACCCCCGACACCGATAAGGACGCGGCCATGGAAGTGGTCAGCCTGGACGGCGGAAGCGCGCTGAAGCTGACCGCGCCGAACGGCGGCGCGCTGCGCCTGGGCGTCAGCGTCGACAGGCTGCTGGGCGGCCGCGCGGCCGATGTGCGCACGGCGGTGTTTGACGTGTACGCGGAATACCCCGACGGGACATTCCGGGCCGTGGCGGGCCGCATCACCGCGTACCGCGGCGCGCTGGACGCGTCAAGCTCCGATATCTGGACGGTTTATCTGGCCACGCGCAACCCCAACGAGGCGACCGCCACGCTGACGGCGGGTGAGGAATTTGTCAGCGGCGGCCCGAACATCTTTGAGTTCACCTGCACCACCCACGGCCCCGCCGACAACGGGGAGAC
>WRLJ01000004.1:0-17500 GCA_009777685.1 Oscillospiraceae bacterium
GAGCAGCAGCGGCGCGCCCGCGTCGATGCCGCTCGTGACATAGATCGTGCCGTACAGGGCGACCACGGCCCCCGTGCAGACCGCGATGGCGACCGCGGTCAGCGCCAGCTTGACGGCCCAGCCGGCACAGCGGGCGGTATAGTACCAGACCCTGCGCAGGGCCGGCCCCCGCTCGGGGTTCAGCGAGTTTTTGAACCCGCCCCACGCGCGCGCGCAAACGCGCGCCGTGCCCTGCGCGGCATGACGGAGCGTGACGATAAACGGCGTTGCGGGCGGTTTTCTGGCAGCCATATTGCGATTCCTTCCCCGGTAAGATATACTGATAGAGATAAGGAGGCGTTGTCCATGCGGGTGATAGCGGTGGATTACGGCGACGCGCGCACGGGGGTGGCGGTCAGCGACCCGACCGGCGGCATCGCGGGCGACCGTCTCACGCTGACGGAGCGGGTCCCGGAGCGTTTGGCCAAACGTCTGGCGGAGCTGGCCCGCGAGCGCGGGGCGTCGGCGTTCGTGCTGGGCCTGCCGCGCAACATGGACGGCACGGAGGGCCCCCGCGCGGAAAAAACGCGCGTTTTCAAGGCCATGCTGGAACGCGCCTCGGGCCTTGCCGTCGATCTGTGGGACGAACGCCTGACCAGCCGCGGCGCGCGTCTGCTGCTGCATGAGGCGGGCTGTCACGGCCGCCGCAACCAGGCCCGTGAGGACGCCGCGGCCGCGGCGCTGATTCTGGAGGGCTATCTGGCACGGAGGACAATTTCCACATAAGGGGTGGTTTGGCTGTGGATTCCAAAACCATATCGGTGCAGTCCCTCCAGCGCGCGTTTTTGCTGGTGGAGATTTTGGCGCGGCATCCGGCGGGACTGACGCTGGGGGAGCTGACGCTGCGGTCGCGGTTGCACAAAAGCACGACGCACCGGCTGCTGGGCAACCTCATCGCGCTGGGGTACGTGCGCAACCGCGGGGTGTATATGCTCACGCCGCGCCTGTTCGAGCTGGGCTGTCATGTGATGGAGGGGCGGCCCGGCGCGGAGGCCGCGCGCCCGTTGCTGCGCGACTTGAGCGCAAGAACCGGCGAGACCGCCTTTTTGAGCGTGCGCGAAGGCGACGAGGGCTTATGCGTCCATAAGGTGGAAAGCCCCACATCCAACGCGCGCGCCTTCTCTCTCGGACAGCGTTTCCCGCTGTATTGCACGGCGATGGGCAAATCCATGCTGGCGGCTCTGCCGGAGCAGGAGGTGCGCGCGGTCTGGGAGCGTCTCAGCGTCTCGGCGCACACGCCGCGCACGATTACGAGGATCGGAGAGTTGCTGACCGATCTGCGGCGCGTCCGCGCCCAGGGATACGCCGTCAGCTACGGGGAATATTTCCCCGGCGTGGCGAGCGTCGGATGCGCGCTGCCCTCGGCGGACGCGGCCTTTTCCGTCTGCTGTCCCATCGGCCGCCTGAGCGCCGCCAAGCTGGCGGAGATGTCCGCCGCCGTCAAGGCGGCCCGGGAAGCCTTCGCCGCTCTGTCCCATCCATTATAACACAGGGAACGGGGAGGGGTAAAGTGAAGATTTTGTAAACAAGCGCCGAAACGGCGGACGAACGCGCGGCGGCAAAAAAAAATTTACCCGAAACCGCGTCAGTTCCACTATAAGGTTAGCAAAGCCCCGCAAAGCATGATACAATAGTGCCGCGGCGAAGGAGCGCGTCCGAGGCTCGGTTCACCGTTGCGGAGCCATAGGAAATGAATTCATAACCATCCCGCATGACTCATATATTGTATTCACCAAAACGGAAGATTGAGGTGCATGTCGAGATGAACAACGTACTCCTGCGCGGGACTGTTTCGGAACCGGCGGCGTATTCGCATGAATCCCACGGGCGGCAGTATTTTCAGCTGATCCTGGCGACGACGCGCCTGTCGGGCACGGAGGACCTGCTGAGGATTCTGCTCCCGGAGATGCTGCTGCAGGGATGCGACCCGCGCCCGGGCGACCGCGTGGCCGTGGAGGGCGCGCTGCGTTCCTTCAACAACAAGAGCGGCCGGGGCAGCCGTCTGGTCCTCTCCGCGCTGGCCAAAAGCCTGACGCTGTGCGACGGTCCTTCGGAGAATCGCGTGGAGCTGGCCGGGACGCTCTGCAAGCCGCCGGTTTACCGCCGCACGCCGCTGGGACGCGAAATTTGCGACCTGATGCTGGCCGTGCCGCGCCCCTACGGGCGCGCCGACTATCTGCCCATCATCGCGTGGGGCACCTGCGCGCGCGTCTGCGCCGACCTGGGCGTCGGCGACGCCGTCTCCATCGAGGGGCGGTTCCAGTCCCGCAAGTACATCAAGCTCGTCGGCGACGCCTCGGAGGAAAAGACGGCTTACGAGGTGTCGGCGGTCCATGTCACGGCGGGGGAGAACGGCCAGCAAGCCGAGGAGAGTCCGGACGATTGAGGCGCACAGAACAGCGGGCGGGCGGCAATTCAGCCGCCCGCCCGCCGTTTGCCGCCCCCGCGCGCCGCGCCCCTATATAGGCGTTGCAAAAGCAACGCCTATATTCATTTGACAGAAGCGCGTTGTGATGTTAGTATAAAATGGACAGGCTTTCCGGCGGGAAATCAAAACATAGGAGGCGATCCCCATGTTAACGGCGGAGCACATCAAAGGTTTGAAGCAGCGCAATGTGAGCGTGAACGCGGATAAGACCATGGAGCGCATGAAAAAGGACTACTCCGCGGCGCTGCGCCCGGAAAAAACCGCGATCATTGCCCTGTCGGGGCAGGGACGCCCCACCTTTTACCGGGCCTTCACGACCGGCAGCGCGAGCGCGCGGCTGATTCTGGCCATGTCGCAGATTCTCAAGATCTCACCGTTTTATTACACGGGAGAGCATGACAAGCGCGAACCCTCGCAGGACGCCTACACGCTCTTGTTCCTGAACAATCACGGCTATCAGGACCTGGTTGAAGAACTGAGCGCGAAGCTCAAGCCCTCGCCGCCGCGCCCGCAGGAGCCCGCCGCGCCGCCCCCGCCGCCGCCGGACAAGGCGCCGCGGAAGACGGAGGCGGAGGCGGACAAAGCGCCGCGCGAAGAGGCGGCGCGGGACGACGGCGCCATCCTCCGGCTGGATTTGCCGGACTCGCCCGGGATACGGCAATGCATCGAAGAGATGGACGACGGCGACGCGGGCATCCTGCTGCGGTCGCTGCTGATTCGCGGCCGGGCCGGCGGGCAGGCCGCCGAGTATGCCGCGCTGGTCAAGCGGCTGCTGCTGATCTGACGCGCGCGGAACGGGGCAAAAAGCGCCCGGAGCGGTCTGGATACCGCTCCGGGCGCTTTTATTAAGGAGGTACATTATACAGGCTGCCCGGTTCATTTACCGGGGACCGGCCTCCGCGGCATCTGCCCCGGAAGGGTTCGCTAACCTGATGCTTTCTGTATACTATATCGTATGCGGCGCGGAAAGGTTTAGCGTTTTGGGGGAGCCTCACGGAAAACTCACATTTGCCAAACCGCCCGGAGGTATGCTATACTGATTTTCGGTAAGATTCACATCCATACCCCGGAGGTGAGCGCCCGATGAAAGAACGGCTGCGGGAGTGGTCCAAATATCTGCTGCCCTTCCTGGCCGCTGTCGCCATTTATGCCTTTGTCACCAATTACGACGGCACGATGTCGATGTTCCGCCGGATCTGGTCGTGGGTCGGGTTCGTCGCCGGGCGGTTTGCCATCGGCTTCGGGCTGGCCTATTTTCTGGACCTGCTGGCGGTTTGGATGCAAACCCGGTTGAAGGTGCGCCGTTTTTGGGCGGTGCTGATCACCTACATCACCCTGCTGGGCGCCGCCGCCGGGATGATCATCTTTATCGTGCCGCTGATCGGCGAGAGCATCGCGCAAATCGTGGCGATGGCGGCCGACTTCTACCAGCGTCTCCCCGCGTGGCTGGACGATATCACCGAGCGGCTGGACCCGGGCTTAGCCGCGCCGCTGACCGAGACGGTGGAGGAGATCGTCCTCAGCCTGCTGAATTTTGTCCGGGGCCTGCTCAACTACACGACCGTCTCCGATTTCCTGTCCGGCACGGGCCGCCGGCTGTACGACATCGCCTTCGGGCTGGTCATTTCCCTCTACGCGCTGATCGAGAAGAACAAGCTCGTCCGCGCGTCGCGGCAGAGCGTGCGCGCCCTGCTGCCGCCGGAGCGCGCCGAAACGGTGATCGTTTTTGCCCGGCGGGCGCATAAGTTTTTCAGCCGCTTTATCGTTGGCCGGGTGGTGGATTCCTCCATTATCCTGCTGCTGAGCCTGATTCTCTACGGCATTTTCCGCGTCCCGCTGTGGCCGTTTATGGCGGTGGTGGCCGGCGTGACGAATGTGATTCCCTACTTCGGGCCGCTGGTCGGCGGCGTGATCTCCTGCTTGATTATGCTGTGCTTTGACCCCGTCTATACGCTGATCGTACTGGGCATCATTGTGGTGCTGCAAACCTTTGACGGGATGTACCTCGGGCCGAAAATACTGGGCGACGCCGTAGGCATCAGCCCGCTGTTGGTGGTGATCGCCGTCACGCTCGGCGGTGATATCGGCGGGTTTCTGGGCATGTTCCTCGGCGTACCCGTGCTGGCGGTTCTGAAAAAACTGGTCTACGACGAATGGGTCGCCCGAAAGATGGATGAAAAGCACGCCGAATAGCGGGCGGCTACGCCAGCTGTACGAGGGTGACGGCCGCCTGGGCGGCCAGCGTGAGGGCCATCGCGGCGGCGGCCAGCACGATCGGATTTTTGCGCCCCCTCAGGGGGCGCTTTTCGTCTCTCAGCAGAAAATAGCCCACCGTCAAAAACGTCAGCGCCAGAAACGCGAAGATGCCCTGACCGGTCAGCAGCAGCAGCGCCTCGTCGGCCGCGCTGAGCGCCGGTGTGCCGGCAACCGGCGGCCCTCTGCTTTCGAGCATGAAATCCATGCCGACCGAAAGCAGGTTGTTGATGCAGTGCAGCGCCATCGGCAGCAGCACCGACCGCGCGCGCAGGGCCGCGTAGGTCAGCGCCATGCCGAGAACCGTCGCGCTGATGAACCGCGCGGGGTCAAAATGGAACACGCCGAAAATCAGGCCCATCACGACCACGATGAACGAATCGTTGAACCGCCCGCGGAACGAGGCCAGAATCACGCCGCGGTGGAACAGCTCCTCGCAGACGGCCGGGGCCAGAACCAGACAGAGCAGACGGGCCGCCATATCGCCGGAGCGCACGAAGCCCTGCATATAGTCCGTCCCGCCGGCCAGACCGGGGAACAGCATCAGCAGCAGGCTGGTGCCGACGCCGGCGCCGAGCAGGGCGCCCATCCACAGGAAAAGACCGCCGGCCGTATGCCGGGCCGAGGGACGGGACAGCCGGAAGAACCGGCCGGGCGGCACGCGCGTCAGCACCGGCATCAGCAGCGCCGGGGTCAGCAGCAGCAGCTCCGTCAGCAGCAGCCCCCACAGCCCGTAGGCGTTCTGCAAATAGGGCGCGGTCAGCAGGAAAACGATCATGTTCGCGCAGAAAAACGCCAGCCCGTCGGCGGGTCTGAAGCCCGCGCAGACATCCGGGCCGTCCGCCATAGGGTCGCCGCGCCGCCGCGCCGCCCGGTAGGGAATCCAGATCATCACGCCAAGCCCGAACACGGTCAGCGCGCCGACATAGAAGTACTGTTCCAGCATAATCCTGTAAATCCTTTGTTTAATTTAGGGTCTGCGCCCTTCCGATCTTGCGGAATTTCTCGTAGCGTTCCTCCAGCAGCTGTTCCGTCGGCGTCTCCAGCTTTGCCCGCAGAAAATCCAGCGCCCGCAGGCGCAGCAGCGGCAGGGCGGCCTCCACGCCGTCGCGCTCGCCGATGACGCGCTCGATCACGCCCAGCTCCAGCAGGTCCTGCGCGGTCAGCTTCAGGCGCTGGCTGGCCTCCTCGGTGCGCGCCGGGTCCTTCCAGAGGATGCTGGCGCAGCCCTCCGGGCTGATGACCGAATACACGGCGTTTTCCATCATCCAAACCTCGTCGGCGACCGCCAGCGCCAGCGCGCCGCCTGAGCCGCCCTCCCCGATGATGATGCTGAGGACGGGCGTTTTCAGCGTCATCATTTCCATCAGGTTTTCGGCGATGGCCTGGCCCTGCCCGCGCTCCTCCGCGCCGATGCCGCAGAAGGCCCCGGACGTGTCGATCAGGCACAGCACGGGACGGCCGAACTTTTCCGCCAGCTTTATATGCCGCAGGGCCTTGCGGTAGCCCTCCGGGTGCGCCGCGCCGAAGTTGCGCCGCAGGCGCTGGGCCGTGTCCGCGCCCTTCTCGATGGCGATCACCGTGACGGCCAGGCCGTCCATCTCCGCGATGCCCGCCAGAATGGCCGGGTCGTCGCCGTACCGCCGGTCGCCGTGGAACTCCATAAACCCCTCGGTCAGCGCGTGGATATACGCCAGCGCCGTGGGCCGCCCCTTGGCGCGCGCCGTCTTGACGCGGTCATAGGCCGTCATGCGCCCACATCCCTTCCGCGCCCGTGCAGCCGCAGCAGCCGCGCGAAGTAATCCCGCTGCTCCCGGCGGTCCACGATGGCGTCCACAAAGCCCTTTTCCAGCAAAAACTCCGCGCGCTGGAACCCCGCCGGGAGCTTTACGCGTGTGGTTTGTTCGATGACTCTGGGGCCGGCAAAGCCGATCAGCGCGCCCGGCTCGGCCAGCGTCAGGTCGCCCTCCATGGCGAAGCTGGCCGTCACGCCGCCGGTCGTCGGGTCGGTCAGCAGGGCCGCGTACAGCAGGCCCGCGTCGCCGTGCCGCTTGACCGCGCCGCTGACCTTGGCCATTTGCAGCAGGGAGAGCATTCCCTCCTGCATCCGCGCGCCGCCGGAGACGGTACAGCCGAGGACGGGCAGGCGCAAGTCCGCGGCGGCCTCGAACAGCCGTGTGATTTTCTCGCCGACCATCGCGCCCATGCTGCCCATCATAAACGACGGCTCCATCACGAACAGCGCGGCGGGCGTACCGCCGATCCGGGCCGTGCCGCAGAGGACGGCCTCATTCTCGCCGCTGGCCTTGCGGGCGTGGGCCAGCTTGCGGTCATAGTCCGGGAAGTCCAGGGCGTTGCGGGAGGTGAAGCCCGCGTCGCGCTCCTCGAACGTGCCCTCGTCGCACAGCAGGGCGGCGCGGGCCCGCGCGCCGAGCCGGAAATGGTGTCCGCAGGGGCACACGCGCATGGCGTGGTCCAGGTCCTCGAAAAAATGCGCGGCCTTGCACGACGGGCAGGCCGTCATCAGCCGTTCGGGCACGGGCAAATCCGGCGCGCCGGTCTGCCCCGGCATCTCCGGTGGCAGATTCGGCTTGCGGAACAGTCCTCGTTTGATCGGCATAAGCGCGGATAACCTCCGTTCGTGTGTGGGTCAGCGAGGATCAGCCGGTCTCAGCGGCGTATACCCGATACCCCTCCCGCGGCTCCCCTCACGGCATTCCCGCCAGAAAGCGCGTCGTATACGTCCCGTCCAGAAACGCCGTGCTGGACAGCAGCTCCCGCTGGAGGTCCCCCGTATGGGTGATCCCCTCCAGCACCAGCTCACACAGCGCGGCCTGCATCTTGCGCACGCATTCCTCGCGGGTCCGGGCGTGGACAATCAGCTTGCCGATCATCGAGTCGTAGAACGGCGGAACCTCATAGTCCTGATACACCGCCGTGTCAAAGCGCACCCACGGGCCGCCCGGCACATGCAAGGTCGTGATCCTGCCGCAGGAGGGCCGGAAGCCGTGCTTGGGATCCTCGGCGTTGATGCGGCACTCGATGGAGTGGCCGGAGAGCGCCACGTCCTCCTGCGCAAAATCCAGCGGCATTCCCGCCGCCACGCGGATCTGCCACTTGACCAGGTCAATGCCGCTGACCATCTCCGTGACCGGATGCTCTACCTGCAGGCGCGTGTTCATCTCCATGAAGTAAAAGCGGCCGTCCTCGCACAGCAGGTACTCCATCGTGCCCGCCCCCTGATAGCCGACATGCCGCGCGGCGCGGCGCGAGGCTTCCAGCATTTGAAAGCGCGTCTCGGGCGGCAGGGCGGCGCACGGGCTTTCCTCCAGCAGCTTCTGGTTGCCGCGCTGCATCGAGCAGTCGCGTTCGCCCAGGGCGGCGATATTACCGTGGGCGTCGGCCAAAATCTGGACCTCCACGTGCTTGACGCGGTCCAGACAGCGCTCCATGTACACGCCGCCGTCGCCGAAGGCGGCCTGCGCCTCCGCCGAGGCGGTCAGAAAGGCTTTTTCCAGCTCCTCCGGGGCGTCCACGCGGCGGATGCCGCGTCCGCCGCCGCCGGCGCGCGCCTTAATCAGCAGGGGGAAGCCGACCTCCGCGCTCTCCCGCCGCGCGTCCTCCGGCGTTTCCAGCAGCCCGGTCCCCGGGATGACCGGCACGCCCGCCTCCCGCATGGCGCGGCGGGCCTCGTCCTTGTCGCCCATGCGGGCGATGACCTGCGGCGGCGGGCCGATAAAGACGATGCCGCATTGGGCGCACAGCGCGGCAAAGCGCGCGTTTTCACTGAGCAGCCCGTAGCCGGGGTGGATGGCCTGCGCGCCGCTGACCGCCGCCGCCGACAGAACGGCCCGCATATTCAGATAGCTCTCCCGCGCCGGGGCCGGCCCGATGCAGTACGCCTCGTCGGCGAAGTGGACGTGCAGGGCCTCCGCGTCCGCCTCGGAGTACACCGCCACGGTGGACAGGCCCATCTCCTTGCACGCGCGCAGTACGCGCACGGCAATCTCGCCCCGGTTGGCGATCAGGATTTTCCGCAGGGTCATGGCTGATCCGCCTCCCCCTTCTCCACCAGCGCAAAGGACATGCTCGCCTTCACGCAGAGCTTGCCGCCGACAGAGCCTGTGCCCTCGGCGAAGCGGAACGGCCCCTTGCCGCCCGTGCCGGAGCAAACGAACTCCAGCGTGTCGCCGGGGACGACCGGACGCTTAAAGCGCACCTTGTCCAGGCCGGTGAACAACGGCAGCTTGCCCTTCACCTGATCGGCCAGCAGCAGACAGCAGCTCTGGGCCATCATCTCGCACTGAATCACGCCCGGCACGATGGGGTTTCCCGGGAAATGCCCCTGCAGGAACCACTCGTCGCCGCGCACCGTGTAAAAGCCGAGGGCGCGGCCCTCCGCGTCCAGCTCCGCGCGGTCCAGCAGCAGCATCGGCTCCCGGTGCGGCAGGATGGCCTTGATTTCGTCCCGGTTCATATCAGCCGGAAAAGGACCTGGCCGTATTCCACGACCTGCCCGTTCTGAACACAGACCTCACAGACCTCGCCGTCGCGTTCGGCGGGAATCTCGTTCATCAGCTTCATGGCCTCGATGATGCACAGCGTATCGCCCTTTTTGACGCGGTCGCCCGTCTGTACGAACGGCGGCTTGCCCGGCGCGGGCGCGGTGTAGAACACGCCCACCAGCGGCGCGCGGACCGGCGTGCCGGACGCGGTTTCGTCTCCCGCGTCCGCCGGGGCGGCGGACGCTCCCTCCGGGGAGCGGGACACGGCGGTCTCCGGCGGCGGCGGCGCGCCGCGCTCGAGGTAGACGCGCTCACCCTCGGCCTCCAGCACCGTCAAGCCGTAATCCCTGGCGATTTCAGCCAGCGCCCGGATGGCGTCGATGTTCATGGCGGATCAATCCCTTCCTTCGATGATGGGCCGAAAGGCCAGACAGGCATTGTGCCCGCCGAAGCCGAACGAGGTCGTCAGGGCGGCGTCCAGCTTCGCCGTGACGCTGTGGTTGGGCACGTAGTTCAGGTCGCACTCCGGGTCCGGCTCCCGATAGCCCGCCGTGGGAGGGACGATCCCGGTTTGCAGGGCTTTGACGCAGACAATGGCCTCGGCGCTTCCGGCCGCGCCGAGCATGTGGCCGGTCATGGACTTGGTCGAGCTGATCAGCACGTTATTCACAGTATGCCCGAATACCCTGTGGAATGCAAGGGTTTCTGTTTTGTCGTTCAGCGGCGTGCTGGTGCCGTGGGCGTTGATGTACAGCCGCTCCGTACCCGTCAGGGCGGCCTCGGCCATCGCCAGCCGCACGCATTCCGCCGCTCCGGCCCCCTCCGGGTGCGGAGCCGTTATATGGTGGGCGTCACAGGTGTTGCCGTAGCCGGTAATCTCGGCATACACGCGCGCGCCGCGCCGCGCCGCGCCGCCGTAGTCCTCCAAAACCAGCACGCCCGCGCCCTCGCCCATGACAAAGCCGCTGCGGCGCTTGTCAAACGGGATGGAGGCGCTGTCGGGGTCGCCGGAGTGGGTCAGCGCCATGCAGGCGGAAAAGCCCGCGAGGCCCAGCGGCTCGATCGCGGCCTCCGCGCCGCCGGCCAAAATCACGTCGGCATAGCCGTGCTTGATGGCCCGGAACGCCTCCCCAATGGCGTTGGCGCCCGTCGAGCAGGCCGACACCACGGGCAGGCACGGCCCGCGCGCGCCGAAGCGGATGGCGAGGTTCCCGGCGGCGATGTTGCCGATCATCATCGGGATGAAAAACGGCGAGACGCGGTTCGGGCCTTTCTCCAGCAGCTTGCGCGTCTCCTCAAACCAGGTGTGAAAGCCGCCGATGCCGCTGCCGACATAGACGCCGAAGCGCTCGGGGCTGTAGGGGCTGTGCTTGTCCAGCCCGCTGGCGGCCATCGCCTGCACGGCGGCGGCTATGGCGTACTGGGTGAACAGGTCGTTCCGGCGGGCATCGTTTTTCTCCATGTACAGCAGCGGGTCAAAGCCCTTGACCTCCGCCGCGAGCTTGCATTTGAGACCCTCCGCGTCAAAGCGCGTGATCGGCCCGATCCCGTGCCGCCCCGCCGCGAGGGACGCGAAAAAGTCTTCCACGGTATGACCGACCGGCGAGATGACGCCCATGCCGGTCACAACCACGCGTCTGGCCGCCGTCATATATACAGCCCCCCGTCCACCTTCAGCACCTCGCCCGTGATATACGGCGCGGCGGCCAGAAACAGCACTGCCCGCGCGACGTCCTCCGGCCGGCCCATGCGCCCGAGCGGAACGGCCTTGACGGCGGCTTCCTTGAGCGTGTCGCTGAGGACGCCGGTCATGTCCGTTTCGATGAACCCCGGCGCGACGGCGTTGCAGGTAATCCCGCGCGGCGCCAGCTCGCGGGCGACGCTCTTGGTCAGGCCGATCAGCCCCGCCTTGGCGGCGGCGTAGTTGGTCTGACCGACGTTGCCCATCAGACCGGAAACGGACGAAATGTTGATGATGCGCCCCCCGCGCCGCTTGACCATCGGCCCGGAGGCGTGGCGGATCATGTTGAACGCGCCCTTGAGGTTGACCTCAATCACGCGGTCAAAGTCCTCCTCGCCCATGCGCAGAATCAGCTTGTCCCGTGTGATGCCGGCGTTGTTGACGAGGATGTCCAGACGCCCGAAGTCGGCCAGCACGGCCTCCACGGCGCGGCCCGCCGCCGCGAAGTCCGACACGTCGCACAGATACGTTCGCGCCTTGACCCCCAGCGCCGCGCAGTCCTCCGCGGTCTGCCGCGCCGCGTCTTCCCGGCCGGCATAGATGACCGCGATATCCGCGCCGGCCCCGGCCAGCGCCAGCGCCGCCGCGCGCCCGATCCCGCGCGAGCCGCCGGTGATCAAGGCGGTTTGCCCGTTCAGCATGGCGATTCCATCCCCTTTCGCGCTTTCCAGCCTTCCGCCGCCGCCCGCAGGGAGTCCGCGTCCTCAACGTGGAAAACGGCGGCCTCCGGCACAATTTTCCGAACCATCCCGCTCAGCGTCCGGCCCGGCCCCAGCTCCACAAAGGCGTCATAGCCGTCGGCGGCCATATTCTCAATCGTCTCCCGCCAGCGCACGGGACGCCATACCTGCTCGGCCATGCGCGCCGGCGCGTCATCTCTGTCCATCGGGCGCGCCGTCACATTGCTGTAGACCGGCAGGTCGCCGGCCTGCCACGGCATTTCCTTCAGCAGCGGCAGCAGGGCGTCCCCGGCCGCGCGCATATACGGCGAGTGGAACGCGCCGCCGACGTTCAGCCGCACGGCCCGGCCCCCGCGCGCCGCCACGGCGGCCTCCAGCGCCTCAACCGCCGCCGCCGCGCCGGACACAACGGTCTGTCCCGGCGTATTGTAGTTGGCGGGGTATACCCGGCCCGGAAAGGCCTCGCCGATCTCCGCGCACAGCGCCTCCACGGCGGCGGCGTCCATCCGCAGGACCGCGCTCATCACGCCGCGCTCCGCGGGCCGCAGGTCCATCGCGTCGGCGCAGTCCTTCATCGCCGCCGCGCGGCGCAGGCAGTACGCCATGGCCGTATCCGGCGGCAGCAGTCCCGCGTAAGCGGCCGCCGCGACCTCGCCCAGCGAAAAGCCCGCCGCGCCGCCGCCGCAAAAGCCCATGTCCGTCATCGCCGCCGCCGCGGCCAAATCCGCCGCGAACACGCACGGCTGGGTGTTTTCCGTCATCGCCAGGGCGGCCTCCGAGCCGGAAAACGACATCTCCAGCAAGCCGGGGCACAGCGCCTCCGCGCTGTCATACCACGCCCGCGCCGAGGCGGAGATTTCGTACAGCTCCCGCCCCATGCCGGGATACTGCGCGCCCTGCCCGGCGAACAAAAAGGCTGTTTTGCCCATTGGGATACTCCCCCTTATCTGTTTAATATGATTGTTGAATAGGGATATCGTTTTTCACCTGATATAATAACAATCCTCTGCCCATTTTGCGGGATTTTCGTCGATGTACTGCCATATACGCCGGTATTCTTCTTCATTTCGGATGATATAGTCGTGGAAGCGTGATTGCCATATTGAAAACCCTATTTTTTTGGTTGAGGAACCCTTAAATTGTTTGATGATTCGTGAAATTGTAGGGACGAACTGTGTTCGTCCGTCATTCGTCATCGTTCGTCCGTCATTCGTCATCACAATAATCATGTGTATATGATTCGGCATAATCACGTATTTGTCAACAAAAACATGATCATAGGTGTTTGACAAAATATAGATCTCATTTTCAATAACCACGCCTATTTCAGATAATAGCGGACGAACACAGTTCGTCCCTACATTTACGTCGATCTTTCCCAGCATCTCATGTCCATCTTTGACGCAAATCGTGATGAAGTAATATCCTGACTGCGAATAATCATAACCTTTTAGTCGTATCTTTTTCCTTACAGGCAATTCTTTCACGGCATATTTCCCTTTCTTTAATCTTCGCCTCTCAAGTGCGTTGAATAGGATGCCACATTGTAATACGTTTATTATCTTCGTCAACCAGCGTTATATCCGCTGTTTCCGGCGAATTAGAAAACTCGCCCTCTATTTTAGATGAATATGGATTACTTTTGAGCCATTCATTCCAAAAATAATTATCTGCCTCTTTCGCAGCCTGTTCTCCTGTCATATCGTTTCCGTATGAATAAATTATCTTACAGTAATCAGAAGGAGCAAGACGCATTATTTCAAAACCATCGCCGGTTTGTGCGTTGTTTAAGTTTTCACAAGCTATATCATCCCCGCAAACCCAGTCAAATTGTTCATCTTTTACGCATGAATTGCAAAACAAACTGTACATCTCATTTGCGCCGGATTTTGTTTTTAATTGCTCAATTAAATTTTTATCAGGAAAACCATACTTGTTTTCCCATTCGGAATATTCGTCAGGTGCAATTTCACGCCAAGACATATAACCTCTAATGGCAAGATATACTTTTTCAGGCAAGGATTCTATGGTTATTTCGTATTTCATTTTAACTCCTCCCAATACCAATTAATATCAATTTTCTGCGTACCTCGTATATCCCTATCAACAGCCCTATTCCTTTCCCCACGCCAGCACGCAGGTTCCTGTCGCCAGCCCCGAGCCGAACGCGCCGAGCAGCAGGCGCCGGCCGGGTTTCAGCCGCCCCTGCCGGTTCATTTCATCCAGCAGGCAGGGGATGCTGGCCGAGGAGATGTTGCCTGTGCGGTCCAGATTGCCGGGGAATTTCTCCTTTGGCTGCCCCAGCTCGCGGCGCACCGCGTCAAGGATGCGCCCGTTGGCCTGATGCAGCAGGAAATGCGCGATATCGTCCGCCGTCAGGTTCAGCGCGTCCAGCGCGCGGCGGATCCCCTCCGCGCACGAGGAGACGGCGAATTTGAATACATTTTGCCCGTGCATATACAAAAACGAAGGCCCGGTTTCCCGCTCCCGGTCTGAAAACGGCGTGGCGCGCGCCGGGGCGGGGATATGCAGGCTGTCCGTACAGCCCATCGAGCGGACGCGGATGTATTGCAGGGCCTCGCCCGGACCCAGAACCACCGCCGCCGCGCCGTCGCCGAACAGGATGCAGGTGGCGCGGTCGGTCCAGTCGGTGAACTTGGACATCTGCTCCGCGCTGACCAGCAGAACGCGCCGCGCCTTGCCGGCGGCTAAGTACGCCTGGGCCGCGTCCAGCCCGTAGAGAAAGCCGCAGCAGGCCGCGTTGATGTCAAAGGCGGGGCAGTCCGCCCCCAGATCCCGCTGGAGGAGGTTGGCTAAGGAGGGCGTGATATAGTCGCCCTGAATGGTGGTGCAGAGAATCAAATCCAGCTCGTCCGCCGCGGCCCCGGCGTTTTGCAGAGCGCTCCGGCCCGCGGCGGCGGCCAGCTCCGTCAGCGTCTCGCCCGTGATAACGCGCCGGGAACGGATACCCGTCCGGGACACGATCCACTCGTCGCTGGTGTCCACGATCCGCGTAAACTCCTCGTTGGCAACCGCCCGTGAGGGCAGCGCGCTGCCGGTCCCCAGAATGGATAGGCTCATGGCGGTCCTTCTTTCCGTGTGGCTTGCGGGGGTGTCGGCGGTATTATACACGATTTGCCCCAAGTACGCAATGAAGGAAACTGGAAATGGGGGAACGGGGCGGTCGGGGGAACGGGGCGGGTGCGTTGGGGACGTTTTGCACGCCCGGACACGGCACGCCGTGTCCCTACGGCGGTGTGCGGGTGGGGGAACACGGCGCGATGTGGGCATCGCGCCCTACGGCGGGTTATGGGTTTGGGGGGGCGCGGCAGGGGCCGAGCAAATGCCCTTATCCTACATTTCGCGCGGGATGACTTGAAAGCATGGCGTGCCTATGCTATAATCAGGATTAATTCTTATGAGAGTAAGCGGGGGAGACAAATGAGGATATCCACCAAGGGACGGTATTCCCTTCGGCTGCTCCTGGATTTGGCCGAGCAAAAGAACAACGGCTATATCGCGCTGAAGGATATCGCGGAGCGCCAGAACATCTCGAAAAAATATCTGGAGCAGATCGTCACGCTGCTCAACCGATCGGATATCCTGCGGGCCAACCGAGGGTATCAGGGCGGCTATATGCTCGCCAGGGAGCCGGATCAATACACGGTGGGCCAGATTCTGCGGATCACCGAGGGCAGCCTCTGCCCCGTCGCCTGTATCGAGAACGACCCCAACCCCTGTGAGCGCAGCCGCTTTTGCAAGACGCTCCCTGTGTGGCAGGGGCTGGAAAACGTGATCAACGAGTATCTGGACGGCATCACCCTTCAAACGATACTGGACGCCTGCGCTCCCGCGGACGAATACTGTATCTGAAGGGGCGGGGACGGCAAACGGCCGCTCCTCCGGAACACTGCCCATTGCCAACCCCGCCCGTGTTATGCTATAATAAGAAAAAACCGCCGTTTGGGAGGCTGTGTCATCTATGTTAAACGATCTGAAACGGGCCGTGTGCAAGGCCAACCGGGAACTGAGCCGTAACGGCCTGGTCGTGTTCGACTGGGGTTCGGTCAGCGCGTTCGATATGTCCATGGGGGTGTTCGTCATCAAACCGTCCGGCGTCTCCTTTGACGACCTTCAGCCGGAGCTGATGGTTGTAATGAGCATGGAGGGGCAGAAGGTCGAGGGACGGCTGGAGCCGGAGGCGGACGTGGAGCTTCACCGCGCCATCTACTGCTCGTGGGCCATGCAGGTCGGCGCCGTGGCGCATACCCATTCGATGTATGCCACCGCGTTCGCGCAGGCGGGCCGGCCGGTCCAAAGCCTCGGTACAATCCACAAACGCTGCTTCGGGGCGGATATCCCCGTCACGGCCCCCACGGACAACACCGCCGCATACGACTACGCCAAGGGCGACAGCATCGTGCGCGCCGTCTCTGACCCCGCCGCGGTCTGTGCCGCGCTCGTACACGGCCACGGGCCCGTCGCCTGGGGGGGGAGCTGTATGGACGCGGTGGAGAACGCCGTCCATCTGGAATCGGTCGCAAAGCTGGCCTACCTCACGGAGACGCTGATTAAAAGCGCCCCCCGAAAGGCTTGACATTCCTGTTTTTTCATGATATTCTCATCATAGTATTTTAAAACAGGAGGAGAAAATCATGGAAAAAAGCAAATTCGGGTTCTCGTCGGCGTTTTACCCCGCGGTGATGCTGCTTTGCGTGTTGTTCAGCTCGGTCTGGGCGGGCCTGATCATTTTGGGCTTCGTGCTGCTGGCGGAGAACAGCGAAAAGCTCGCCAAGCAAACGATCCATGCGTTCCTCTATTTCTTCGTGTGGCAGATCTATCTGCTGGTCACCGGACAGCTGATGAAGCTGTATGTCTTCTCTTGGGGGAAGATCATGGACCTGATCAGCATCAGTTGGGTCTATAACGTGTACAACGGCATCCGCGGATTTTTCAACGGTCTCGGTTCTCTGATCTATCTCCTGTACGTAGTCCTGATTCTGGTTCTGGGCGTTATCCCGTTGCTGCGGGGCAAGGACATGAAGCTGCCGGGCAAAAAATTCGTCGCCAGGCTCTACGGCGAGATCACGAGCAAGAAGGCGCAGGCCGCCGCGCCGCCTCCCCCGTCCGGCGGACAGTAAAGCGGTACATGTACATACGCGTCCCTTCCGCCGGCAGGCGGAAGGGACGCTTGTTTCGCGGGCGCTGTTCGCCTCCTGCGGGCCGCAGCCCCTGCCAACCTCTGCCCGGCGGCCTTGTATCCGGGGCCGCCGCCGGACTGTCGATCCACTCTGTTTCACCGCGAAAAAATTTTTTCAAAAGAGGTATTGACAGCGGGTTTGGGTTCTGGTATAGTGAGTGACGTTGCTGTTTTGCGAGAGGGGCCGGTTTCCGTGTCCACGGGGACCGAAAAATATTTTTTCAAAACCCTCTTGACAAGATGGCAGAGGATAGTGTAAGATGAAGGTCCGCCCTGCTGAGCCTTCGGATCCAGCGAAGGCAAGGGAAAAGGAGGGCGGTGCTTGACTGTCCTGGGATAGAGCCTGGGGAGTAGGGTGAGGGAGCCGTGAGGGGCTGGCGCGGAGCCGGGAGGTTGCGCGGGGGTCAGGAGCGGAGGAACTGGAAGGATGCACCTTGTAAATTAAACAACGTAACTACAAGCCAGTGAAGCGGAGACGGCGGGGTAAAAGCCGGCGCTCCGTGAGCGGGAGGAGGGCGCAGGCTCTGCTTCCGCGAAAGAGAAAGGTAAGGGCAAGAAGCGGGACGGCCGGAGGAAGAGACAGGGCGCAAGCCTTGGCTTGAAGCCGGAGGTTCCGCGGCCGCGGTGAGAAGACGCCGCGGCGCCAAACGATTT
>WRLJ01000005.1 GCA_009777685.1 Oscillospiraceae bacterium
ATATGGCGTCCGCGGGCGACCGGGACGGTCGCCCCTGCAACCGGCGTAAACCTTTAGATTGTACATTGTAATAGGGACGTATATTTTTGAAAGCGAGGATTGCAAGATGAATAAAAAAGTCTGGGCCGTCGGGTTGACGTTAGTTGTTTTAGTCATTTTAGCGGCAGTCAACCTCTTGTGGAAATTTTCATCGGGAGATTTTTCAGACATGCCCTTTTTTCGGCAAATCAACGTCGTCGCGGCCATAATTCTGATTGTATCGGGCAGCTTTGGCATATACAGGCTGATCTATACAGCCCGTAAAGGCAAGCCCCGCAAATAAGCCGGGCTGCGTAACACCAACGCGGAAAGGAGTTTCAAAATGCTGGATAAAGCAAAGGTTAGGCAAATAGCGCAAGAATACACAGATGAAGTGTGCCGCGCATTACAGCCGAAGTCAGTCATTCTGTTTGGTTCGTATGTCAATGGCACGCCGCATGAGTACAGTGACATTGATATTGCTGTTGTTTTGAGGATTATAAGGGCGACTGGTATGATACGGCGGTTTTGTTGCAGCGCCTGCGGCGCAATATAAAGGACAGCAGCGGCGGCGGCATAGAGCCGCATTTGCTTGACGAAGCGAACGACCGGAGCGGTTTTTTATCCCATATAAAAAAAACAGGGGAGTTCATATACGGACGATAAATCACCCGCAAATAAGCCGGGCTGCGTAACCCCGCAACCCCGCAAATCCCACATCATACCATCAGGAGCTTCTCAATGAACCACAACGAATTTTGGGCCGCGCTGGATCAGCTGGCGGCCCAGTCCAAAATCATCATCGACCGGCCCAAGGGCAGTTCTCACCCGAGGTATCCCAACCTCGTTTACCCTGTGGACTACGGCTGTCTTGAAAACACACGGTCTATGGACGGAAGCGGGATTGATGTTTGGAGGGGCACCGCGGGAGAGGGCATAGACGCCGTCGTATGCACGGTGGATTTGCTGAAACGGGACAGCGAAATCAAAATCCTCATCGGCTGCACCGAGGAGGAAAAACAGCTTGTGCTGGCAACCCATAATAACAGCGAATACATGAAAGGGATCTTGATACGGAGGGATACCTAGATGACGCACCCGTTGACCGAATCCAAGACAAGCAACATCATCATCGCCGGTGTGCCCCGCGCCGGTAAAACAACCTTATGTCAGATGCTCATGCGTCATGGGTATACGCACATCAGCATGGACGCCATTATCGCGGGGTTTGAAACATGTTACCCGGAAACAGGTATACATACGTATCAGGGGTTATCCTCGATGGAAACGATGCTTGTGATCAGTCATAAAATCGCGCCGTTTATCCGGGCGATGATTGAAAGCGAATACAGCGGGCATGGGGAAGCACGGGCGGTTTTCGATGTATACCAGCTATGGCCGGACGATTATAGGAAGCACCTTGCGCCCTTGAACTGCACCGCGCATTGGCTCGGTTCTTCCGACTGCACGGAGGATGAACGCTTTACGGTTCTCAAAGCCAACGACACAGAGCGGCATTATACATTCTATAAGCCCGAAGCCGAGCTTCGGGAAGGATGCGCTTACATAGTAGAACAGAGCCGCTTGTTAAAGCAAGAATGTGAAAAGCATCATTTATCCTACCACGATACGACCTATCACCGCGATTCTGTGTTGAACACGCTTCTGTCGAATATTCTGGGCGGGCGCGGGTGACGGTTTGCGAATATTTGAATTGCGCTTGACAGCAGACTTCCTCGGAAACCCCGTTTTCCTGTAGGGGCGACCGTCCTGGCCGCCCGCGGACGCCATATATGGCGTCCCTACACGGATGTTATGTGTTAGATTTTACATTGTACTAGAACCAAAGCCATCCGGCGGACGGCCAATGGCCGCCCCTACAAGGGGAACTACCCTAACATGACGGTTGTGTAGGGACACGGCGTGCCGTGTCCGCGCGTGTGCGGCGCGATGTGGGCATCGCGCCCTACGAATGGGCGGGGCGCAAAACCCTGTAGGGGACGCGGCCCTCCGCGTCCCGCAAAACATCCCCGACGCACACGTGCGGAGAAACGCGGCACATCCCGCATGGGCCGGATAACGACCCCGGCGCGCCGGGGGAGGGGTGTGCCCTACGTAGGGCGTGTGCGGTTGGGGCGAACGGGGTGCGTGGGCAAATACGGGCGACCGGGGAGATTGCCGCCCCCTACAGGTTTCCGAGGAAGTCTAATGCAAAACCGTGGAAGACGTGAGAAAAGTATTGGAGGGGGTGCGGTATGAAATACCCAAAACTATTGCAAAAAGGCGATACCATCGGTGTATGCGCTCCGTCAAGCGGAGCGTCGGGCGAAACGTTGTCTGTGCGTTTAGATAACGCTATCCGTAACATAAAGGCGTTAGGTTACGATGTTATCGAAACGGCTTCGGTTCGCTTGGACGATAAATGCGTCAGCGCAAGCAGCGAAACCCGCGCGGCTGAGTTTATGAGCCTATATGAAAATCCCAAAGTGGCGGCTATTCTGCCGCCGTGGGGCGGCGAGTTTCTGATGGATATGCTGCCATTCTTGGATTTTAACAAACTCGCTTCTCTGCCCGCGAAATGGGTTTGCGGGTATTCTGATATGTCAACCTTAACGTTTGCGCTGACGCTGAACAGCGACATCGCCGCCATACATGGCTCAAACTTGATGAACATGGGTTATGCCCGTATTCACGACGCGGATATGAGGGCATTCGATGTCATGGCTAACCGCTCAACAGAACAAAAAAGTTGGGACACCTGGGGAGGCTTTTCGAGTTGGGATGATTTTACGGGCGAAGTATATAACCTTGATCAACCATCTTCGTGGAAGTCGTTACAGGGGGATGAACGTGTTTCATTCGAGGGTATGATGATCGGCGGTTGTTTGGATACCCTGTGCAAGCTGCTCGGCACTCGCTTTGCTCCGGTTGAAGCGTTTTTGGATCAATATAAGCAGCACGGTTTTATATGGACGCTCGAAAGCTGTGAAATGGAAGCCCCCGATATTTACCGGACTTTTTGGCAAATGCGCGAGTGCGGATGGTTCAAGCATTGTAACGGAATACTATTCGGTCGCCCGGACGGTTATAAAGACAAACGCAATTTTACGCTGACTGACGCCTTGAAGCAGGGGCTTGGTGAATTGAATGTGCCTGTTATCTACGACGCGGACATCGGCCACGTTCCCCCGCAGATGCAAATTGTCAACGGAGCGTTAGGCAGAGTGGAGTTTTCTGATGGGAAAGCTGTTGTTATGCAGGAGGTTGGATGAATTGGCAAGCTGGATGGCACATTTGCGAATAGCGGATAAGCTGCTTGATGAAATAGGAGACTTGTCGCAAAAGCATTTTATTGTGGGAAACATCGCTCCTGATTCCGGCGAGCCGGTGGACGGGAATTGGAGTGTGTTCACACCGTCAACCGATATATCCCATTGGAAATCGGAAGGACTACCGCGTTCGGAACGCGCCGTTAAATTCAGAGATATGTATCTTGCTGTAGTTGATGACACTGACCGCACCGCTTTCTATTTAGGATACTACACCCATCTGCTAACCGATTTTATATGGTTGCGCGATATTTTTCTTGCGCAACAGGAACAATATGCAAAGGAATTTGAACAAGACCCCGAATTTATCTGGCAAATCAAACGCGATATGTACGATCTCGATCATTTGTATTACAGGGAGCATCCAAATTTCAGAGCTTTCGCAATTTACGCTGGCGTTTCTGTTTTCCCCAATAAATATCTTGATTATTTTTCCGAAGGAGCTTTTGAAAAGAAAATTGAATACATAACGAGCTTCTACAAAAACTTCAACGGCGACTTGGATAGAGAGTATCCGTATTTCACAAAGGCCGATATGGACCATTTTATTGAGAAGGCTGTATGTGAAATACGACCGAACATAAAATCTGTGCTGCAGGAGGTTGGATTATGACACAGCACGAAATGCTGCGCATCGTACAATCGCAGCTTGCGACCGATCTGAACTGCTCTCCCGATGATTTTAACCGGGACGGTTTCGTGTTCTGCGAAGCCAAAGAGAATCCCGGCCGGCGTCCGTTCCCGCGCGGGGAACGCCATTTTGATATGCTGACGATGGGCAGCGCGGTCATCGTATCGGCTACGCCGGACATCCTGCCTTTTCTTCGTGAACAGCTTGACGGAAAGAACCGTTACGATGCTTTTAATATGCCTTTTGTGCATGGGCAGGGATTGTATTTTCTGCCGGATAACCCGCAACCGTTGCCGATGCCTAACGGATTTGAAGTTAAACGGTTGGAACGGAACGAAATCATGAAACTCTATGACCTTTATCAGCGTGATGACTTTTCTAACGCGATTCAATTTGATCCAAACCACCCTCGCCCTGATGTGCTGGCGGTTCTGGCGATGGAAGGCGGCAAGGCCGCGGGCATGGCGGGAGCAAGCGCCGATTGCGGCATGATGTGGCAGATTGGAATTGATGTGCGGACAGAGTACCGCAACAGGGGTATCGCGGCGGCGCTGACCAACCGATTGGCGATTGAGATTTTGGAGCGTGGGAAGATCCCGTATTATGCGGCGGCGATATGCAACATTGCGTCGCAGCGTACAGCTTACCGAGCCGGGTTCAAACCCGCATGGGCGTGTGTGTATCGGGGGCGGTTTGACGATACGCTGACATCGCCGACAGGATGAGGGAGAATACAATGTTATATATAAAAATGACAGAATCGCCGGACGAAAAAACAGCAATCACACTAAAAATCATGCACTCGCTTCCGGCTTGGTTCAGTCCTCCGGAGAGCATAGAAAAACACGCGATTACCCACAGGGATTATCCATTTTTTATAGCGTATGACAATGATGCACCGATTGGGTTCATCGCGCTTAAAATCCACAACCAATATACCGCCGACATATACAACATGGGAATTTTGGAACAGTATCACCGGCAGGGAATCGGCAGACAGCTTGTAGAATCCGCAGAGCGATATGGTTCTGACAACGGTTTTCTATATCTGACCGTAAAAACTTTGGATTCGTCAGCGGAGTACGAGCCGTATAATCGGACGCGGGCGTTTTATGTGAAGATGGGATTTACTCCGCTTGAAGTCTTTACGACGTTTTGGAATGAGGAAAACCCGTGTTTGTTTTTGGTTAAATATTTAGGAGTGAAGGTATGATTTATTTTCAATCATCCGATATGGGTATTCGTGACATGATCGAGTCAGACGTGGCGGTACGTATGGCTGACGACATAGCGCACGGTTGGGAAACGTCACACGAACGGCATCGGCTCCGCGTAAAGGATGCCGCCGCAAAACGATGTGTTGCGCTTGCGGCGGATTATCACGGTCATCCGGCAGGATTTGTAAGCGTCTATTTCCCCGCTCGCATAAAAGCATATGCAGTGCAAAACATCCCGGAAATCGTAGACTTTGGTGTATTTGAAAAATTCAGGATGCGCGGCGTCGGCGCTAAACTTATGGACATAGCTGAAAAAATCGCCGGCGAACGGTGTGATACCGTATGCCTCGGTGTGGGTTTGCACAGTGGATATGGCGCGGCGCAAAGGCTATATATAAAACGCGGATACATCCCCGACGGCACAGGGGTTTGGTATCAAGACAGAGTTTGCGAACCGTATACCGAATGCCGTAATGATGACGATTTGGTTTTATATCTGTCAAAGATGCTGAGATAGCTATGCCCGGTCAAATCATCAACTTGACGTCATCGCGTACAAAACCTAACAAATCCGCCCCGCGCCATCCGGCGCGGGGCGGTTCCCTTGATTTCCCAGTTATCCCTATTCCACGACCTCATAGTCCGCGTCCACCACATCCGGGCCCGCGCCCGCGTCCGCCGCCCCGGTAAACGGGTCGGGTCCGGGGCCGCCGTCCTGCGGCGGGGCCTGCTGGGCGTAGAGCTTCTCCGCCAGCGGGTAGAACGCCTGCTCCACGGCCTCGGTCTTGGCCTTGATGGTTTCCGTGTCAGTCCCCTTCAGGGCCTCCTCCAGCGCCTCCACCGCGTCCAGAACCGGCTTTTTGTCGTCCTCGCTGATCTTGTCGCCCAGCTCGGTCAGGCTCTTTTTGGTTTGATACACCGTCTGGTCGGCGCGGTTGCGCGTGTCGACCTCCTCGCGGCGCTTTTTGTCCTCCGCGGCAAACTGCTCGGCCTCGCGCACCGCCTTGTCGATGTCGGCCTTGTCCATGTTTGTGCTGGAGGTGATGGTCACGTTCTGGCTCTTGCCCGTGCCCAGGTCTTTGGCCGTCACGTTGACGATGCCGTTGGCGTCGATGTCGAACGTGACCTCAATCTGCGGCACGCCGCGCGGCGCGGGCGGGATGCCGTCCAGGTGGAAGCGGCCCAGCGTCTTGTTGTACTGCGCCATCTCGCGCTCGCCTTGCAGGACATGCACCTCCACCGAGGTCTGCCCGTCGGCGGCGGTGGAAAACACGTTGCTCTTCTTGGTCGGGATGGTCGTGTTGCGCTCAATGAGCTTGGTGAACACAGCGCCCATCGTCTCGATGCCCAGGGACAGCGGCGTGACGTCCAGCAGGAGCAGGTCCTTGACCTCGCCGCCCAGCACGCCGGCCTGAATGGCCGCGCCCATCGCCACGCACTCGTCGGGGTTGATGCCCTTGAACGGCTCCTTGCCGGTAAAGCGCTGCACCGCCTCCTGCACCGCCGGGATGCGCGTCGAGCCGCCCACCAGCAGCACGCGCGCCAGATCGCTGGGCGACAGGCCGGAGTCCTTCATCGCCTGGCGCACCGGGCCCATCGTCTGTTCCACCAGATGCGCGGTCAGCTCGTTGAACTTCGCGCGGGTCAGCGTCATTTCCAGATGCTTGGGGCCGCCCGCGTCCGCCGTGATGTACGGCAGGTTGATGGCGCTGGTTGTCACGCCGGACAACTCAATCTTGGCCTTCTCGGCGGCCTCCTTGAGCCGCTGGAGGGCCACCTTGTCGTTTTTCAGGTCAATGCCCTGGTCCTTTTTGTATTCCTCGCACATCCACTTGATGACGCAGTCGTCGAAATCGTCGCCGCCCAGGCGGTTGTTGCCCGCCGTGGCCAGGACCTCCAGCACGCCGTCGCCGATCTCCAGGATGGACACGTCGAACGTGCCGCCGCCCAGGTCATAGACCATGATCTTCTGGTCATGCTCTTTTTCCATGCCATACGCCAGCGCCGCCGCCGTCGGCTCGTTGATGATGCGCAGGACGTCCAGCCCCGCGATTTTGCCCGCGTCCTTGGTGGCCTGCCGCTGGGCGTCGGTGAAGTAGGCCGGGACAGTGATGACCGCCTGCGTGACCTTGCCGCCCAGATAGCTCTCCGCGTCGGCCTTGAGCTTTTGCAGGATCATCGCGGAAATCTCCTGCGGGGAGTAATTCTTGCCGTCGATGCCCACCTTGCGCCCGGTCCCCATGTCGCGCTTGATGGAGCTGATGGTGCGGTCGGTGTTGGTGATGGCCTGACGCTTGGCGACCTGGCCGACCATGCGCTCTCCGGTCTTGCCGAAGGCGACGACGGAGGGGGTGGTGCGGTTGCCCTCCGGCCCGACGATTACGATCGGCTCGCCGCCCTCCATGACCGCCACGCAGCAGTTGGTCGTGCCCAGATCGATTCCGATGATTTTTGGCATTGTAATAACATCCTTTCCCTGGTTTATTGAGTTAATTCGCCACGGCTACCATCGCGTGCCGCAGGACGCGGTCTCCCATGCGGTAGCCCGGCTGGAATACCTGCACAACGGTGTTTTCGGCCACCCCTTCGTCCTCGAGATGCGAGACGGCCTCGTGGAGGTTGGGGTCAAAGGCCTGCCCCTCCGCCTCGATGCGCGCAACGCCGATCGAGGCCAGCAGCTCGGCGCATTGCTTCAGCGTCATTTCCACGCCTTGCCGGTAGGCGGCGTCGGTACACGGCGCGGCCACGGCGCGCTCCAGATTGTCCATCACCGGCAGCAGGGCCTTGACGGTTTCGGCGCGGACGTCGCCGTACAGCGCCTCGCGCTCCTTCTGGGAGCGCTTGCGGTAGTTGTCGTACTCCGCCATCAGCCGCAGATGCTGGTCCTTCAGCGCGGCCAGCTCCGTCTCCGCCGGAGACGCTTCCGGCGGCGCGGGCTCTTCCGTCTGAGGGGCCGCCTCCGTGCCGGGCGTTTCCGGCGGAAGCTCCGCTTCCCGCTCTTCGGGAATGGGTTTCTTCGGCATATCGTTCCTCCTACTTATGAATCATCCAATTGATCCAGCAGCTCTCCCAGCTTCGAGGCGAAATAGGAAAGCCGGGATTCCAGCCGGGAGTAGTCCATGCGGGTCGGGCCGACGACGCCGATGACGCCGCGCATCCCGTCGGGCAGCCGGTACGAGGCCATCATCACCGAGGCGTCGCGCAGCTCGGCGGCCACGTTCTCCGGCCCGATCAGGACGCGCACGCTGTCGTCCCGCTCCCCGCTCTCGGGAATCAGCGTCTGCCTGCGTTCGGAGAGAAATTCCAGCGTCTTGCGGGCGCGCAGCAGGTCCTGAAACTCGGGCTGCTCCAGCAGCTGCGTCTCGCCGGACAGATAGACCTCCCGCCGGCTGCCCTCCAGCTCGCCCAGCAGCTCCAGCGCGTACGGCAGATACCGCGCCGCGCCGCCGCACAGGGCCGCGCACCGGCGGGACATCTCCTCGGTAAACTCGCTCTGCCCCGCGTAAACGGCGTTCAGGGACTGTGTGAGTCTGGCGACGTCGGCGTACTCCGCCCGGCCGGGCAGGCGCACCCACCGGGTCTTGACGACGCCGCCGTCGGCGGCCAGCACCAGCATCAGCGCCGTCGGGTCGGTCAGGAACGCCTCGATGCGCTGGACGCGCGCGCTTTTGCGGGCCGGCGCGGCGGCGAACGCCGCGTAGCTCGTCAGGCGGGCGACCAGCCGCCCCGCCTCCTCCAGCATCCCGTCCACCTCGCGCAGGCGGCGGCGCATCTCCTGCTGGATGCTCTCCATCTCGCGGAGGCTGAGACGGCGGCGGCGCATCAGCTCGTCGACGTACAGCCGGTAGCCCGCCGAAGTGGGCACGCGCCCCGCCGAGGTGTGCGGGTGTTCCAGATACCCCAGCTCCTCCAGCGCGGACATTTCGTTTCGCAGCGTCGCGGAGGAGACGTTCAGACCGCTCTTTTCCGCCAGGGTCTTGGACCCGACCGGCTCGGCGTTCTCGATAAATTCCTCCACCACCGCGCGGAGGATGATTCGTTTCCGATGATCCACGGCGCGCATCCTCCCCGCGTTTTCCGTTTTGCTTTAGCACTCTGGGCCTAAGAGTGCTAAGACCAATTTACCCCACGGCGGGCGTTTTGTCAAGAGCGAAAATATGAACGATTCGTAAAACCGTCTCTCCCCCCCGGCGGCGGACGGCCCGCCGGCGAAATATATACAATTTGTAAATTTTATTCCACGGCGCCGCGCCCCCCTTTCCATGCCTTTGCGCTTGTGATATACTAGGCGGCATGACATTTACAAGGAGGCCGCTATGCTGCAGCTGAAAAGAATCACCAAGGACTATAAGGCCGGCACGACCAAGGTCGAGGCCCTGCGGGGCGTGGATCTGCAATTCCGGGACAATGAGTTTGTCTCCATCCTCGGGCCGTCGGGCTGCGGCAAGACGACCATGCTCAACCTGCTCGGCGGGCTGGACCGCTATACCACCGGCGATATCATCATCAACGGGAAGTCCACCGAGGATTTTTCCGACCGCGACTGGGATACTTACCGCAACCGCCGCATCGGCTTCGTGTTCCAGACCTATAACCTGATTCCCCACCAGACGGTGCTGTCCAACGTGGAGCTGGCCCTGACGCTGTCCGGCGTATCCCGCGCCGAGCGCCGCGCCCGCGCCGCCGGGGTGCTGGAAAGCGTCGGCCTGAGCGACCAGCTTCATAAAAAGCCCACCCAGATGTCCGGCGGGCAGATGCAGCGCGTGGCCATCGCGCGCGCGCTGGTCAACAACCCCGACATCCTGATGGCCGACGAGCCGACGGGCGCGCTGGACTCCGCCACCAGCGTTCAGATCATGGAGCTCCTCAAGGAAATCGCCAAGGACCGCCTGGTCATCATGGTCACGCACAACGGCGCGCTGGCCGAGCGGTACTCCACGCGCATCATCCGCCTGCTGGACGGGCGCGTGACCGACGACTCCGACCCCTATACGCCCGAATCCCCGGAGGCCCCGCCGCCGAAGCGGAAAAAGACGAAACGCGAAAGGGCGAAGACCTCCATGTCGTTCCTGACCGCGCTCGCGCTTTCCCTAAACAACCTGCTGACCAAGAAAACGCGCACGTTTATGACGGCCTTTGCCGGAAGCATCGGCATCGTCGGCATCGCGCTGATTCTTTCGCTGTCCAACGGGTTCCAGGCGTATATCGACCGGATGCAGGAGGATACGCTGTCCACCTACCCGCTGACCATCGAGGAAACCACCGCCGACCTGATGAACATGGTCAACGCCATGCATGAAATCAACCATCAGGAGCGCGACCAGACGCTGGACAGGATATATTCCAATAACATCGCCAACAAAATCGTCGAGGCGATGATGCAGCAGACCGACACCAACGACCTGGAGGCCATCAAGGCCCTGTTCGACGCCAATATGGACACCCTGGCGCCGCTTCTCAACGACATTAAGTACAACTACACCGCCCGCCTGAACATATATACCCCGAACTATGAGGAGGAAATCAACCAGATCAATCCCTTCCGCCCGTTCGGCGGCGGCCCCGCGGGCGGCGTGGGCGGCCCGGGCGGCATGGCGATGATGGGCGCCAGCATGGAAATCTGGGGCGAGATGCTGGACAATCAGAAGCTGCTGGAAACCCAGTACGAGGTTCTGGCGGGCCGCTGGCCCGCGGAATGGAATGAGGTCGTGCTGGTCGTGGACGAGAACAACGAAATCACGGATTTTGCCATGTACGCGCTGGGGCTGCGCGACGCCGGCGAGCTGAGCGAAATGTACCGGGCGTTTCAGTCCGGCGACGACTACGAGGCCGCCGGGCGGACCATCCTCGCCTATGAGGAGGCGCTGGCGCTGACCTACCGGTTTGTGCCGTCGGCGGCGTATTTCAAGCAGGCCGGAGACGGCTGGCTGGATATGCGCGACGACGAGACGTACATGCGCGGGGTGCTGGAAACGGCCGAAATCATCCGCGTCGTGGGCATTCTGCGTCCGGCGGAGGGCGTGGAAATGGCCTCTATAGCCAGTACGATCGGATACACCCGGGCGCTGACCGAGCATATTGTCGAGGTCACGGCCAACGCGGACATCGCGCGGGCGCAGATGGACGACCCCGACACCGACGTCTTCACGGGCAAGCCCTTCGCCGCCGAGGACGGCACGGAGGAGCCCTTTGACATCTCCTCTTTGCCGGAGGAACAGCAGGCCTATCTCGCCTCGCTGAGCGAGGAGGAGCGCGCGGCGCTGCTGGCGAGCTATTCGGAGACCTCCTCGGCGACCTATGAGGGCAACATGCGGCGCTTCGGGTCCATATCGCTGGACGTGCCGACCTCCATCGCGCTGTATCCCGTCGATTTCGCCGCTAAGGAGGAGCTGACGGAATTCATCCGGAGCCACAACCGCGAAATGGCCGACACGGGGCAGGAGGAGCTGACGATTCACTACACGGACTTCGTCGGCCTGCTCCTCAGCTCCGTCAGCACAATCATCAACGCCATCAGCTATGTGCTGATCGCGTTCGTGTCGATTTCACTGGTCGTCTCGTCCATTATGATCGGCATCATCACCTATGTCTCCGTGCTGGAGCGCACCAAGGAAATCGGCATTTTGAAGGCCATCGGCGCGAGCCGCAGCGACATCTCGCGCGTGTTCAACGCCGAGACGCTGATCGTGGGCTTTGTGGCCGGGGCGCTGGGCATCCTGGTGACGGCGCTGATCTGCATTCCCGGCAACATGATCATTCACCATCTGACCGGCATCGCCAACGTGGCGGTCCTGCCGTGGGCCGGCGGCGCGATTTTGGTGGGCCTGAGCATGATCCTCACGCTGATTGCGGGGCTGATCCCGTCGCGCATCGCCGCCAAGAAAGACCCGGTGGAGGCGCTGAGAAGCGAGTAGGGGGCCGGCGGGCGGCGGCAGGAGATGGCCCGTCAGTCCCGCACCCACGCCACATGCCCCGCGAAGGCCTTCAAATCCCCCGCCGCCGCGACTCCGCTGTCTGCGCCCGCGGGCCGCAGATGGAATACGATATTGGCCGCCGCGGCCCGGGCGTTTTTCCTCGCCTCCTCCGCGCTGGCGCCGGTGGCGATGACATAGGCGTATCTGTGCCCCATCGAGGACGGCGGATACAGGACCTGCCCCTTGCGCGGCTTGACGTAGACATGCTCGGCGCCGGGGCTTTCCTGTGCTTTCTGTTTGCCGGTGACCTTGACCAGCGTTCCCCCCGCGGGCACGACGACGTATTGCAGAAAAGCCTCTTTGATGAACTCCGGGGTAAGGTCCGGCTCTTGCCCCAGCGCGAATTTCAGCGTCTCCTTGACCAGATCGACGCCATACGCGGTCTGGATGAACAGGTTCATCGCGCCGCCCGCGATTCGCGGGTTGGCCTCGATCAGGCCCCACCCGCCGCCGGCGCGCCGCAGCTCCAGATGGCAGGGGCCGTCCCGCATCCCGTAGGCGTTCAGGATGGACGCCGCCGCCGTTTCCAGAGAGCGGTGCGGCTCGCTGTCCCGTTCCGTGACCATCCGGTAGCCGGTGATGATGAACCGGCCCGTGTAGGTAATCTCCTGCTCGACGACCGCCGCGATGCGGACCCGGCCGTCCGCCGCCAGCGTTTCGGTCAGGTACTGCGGGCCGTCCAGATACTGCTCCGCCAGGACGGGAGCGCCCGGATACTGGGCCCGCAGCCGCTCAAAGGCGGCCTTGTACTGCTTGTAGGTGCAGACCCGGTGAACGTCCCTGGACGACGACGAGACGGGGGATTTCAGCACCAGCGGCAGATGCCGGGCCATATCCGCGGTGAACAGCGGGCTGTCGGCGACCCGGAAAAACGGCGTGCAGGGCGTGCCGGCCAGCAGCTTCCGCGACCGGATTTTATCCTGCATCGCCGCGATGGCCGCTTCGGAAAATCCGCGCAGGCCAAGCTCACGCGCCAGCACGGCGGCGGTATGGCAATACGGGTCGATGAAGCTGACGACCGCGCGGATGTCCAGACGGTTCATTTGCAGCTGGCGGATGGCCGAGCGCACCTCGCCGATCCGGTCGATATCGCAAACCCGGACCGAATGGGCATGGGGAAAGTCTGTCATTCTGCCGGGCTCCCGGGCGGTCAGCAGGACCGTATAATACTGCAGCTCCTCCGCGGCCCTGAGCGCCTCGCAGCTCGAGCCGGATTTACAGGAACCGATGAACACGATGGTTTTCATGGAACAACCTCGCTTGGGCCTTGAGAATCGGGCAGGGCGGCCCCGGCCTGGTTCCGGCTTTCCGCCAAATAAATCGCGTACCCGACCGAGCGCCTGACCACGCTCAGGTCCGCGCCGAGCACGGGAGGATGGCCCGGCCTCCAGTTGACCTCGTAGATGTACAGCCTGCGCTCCGGGTCCAGGCCGACGTCGATGCCCAGCTCGCCCGGCGTCTCGCCGTACAGCTCCGCCTGGATTTCCTCCATCTGCGCGGCCAGCTGCAAGGCAAACATCTCAAGGGTTTTCCGGACGGCGCGGGCGTCCCGCCCGAACTCCCTCTCCAGGAACGGCTCCAGCGCGCAGACGCAGCCTCCCCGGCTGATGTTGCATACGATCCCGCCGTCGGGGGAGATCCTCGGGTAGACGGCGGAGACCGCCCAGCGGCCCCGGCGGTCCTTTTGCGTGTGCAGCCGGAAATCGTAGGGCGCGCCGTCCTTCGTGCGGCAGCGGATATACGGCTGCGCCAGATATTCCGTTCCGGCGATTGTCTCCTCAATGAAGCGCTCCGTCTCGTCCGCGCCGCGGGCCGGGACCTCCGCGCCGGAGAACACCCTGAGGGTCCCGTTTTCCCGCGCGAGGTAATATACGCCCGTGCCCTGACAGCCCCAGGAGGGCTTCAGCACAAGCTCCGGATACCGCTCCAGCAGACGCAGAACCTGCCGGGCGGACAACACCTTCTCAGAGGGGATCAGGTAGTCTGAAAACGCCCGGTATCGCTGTAAATTGCGGAACACGGTCAATTTGTCGCCGACCGCGCAGTGGGTAAACGGGACTTGCCCCCGCAAGCGGTCGGCCGTCTCGTTTTGACTGTCCCGCGAAAATCCGACGACATTGCAGACCGCGTCGGGCAGACGGCTGACGGTGCGCGTCCACCCGCCCCGTTCATAGACGTATCCCCGGACGGACCCTGCTTCCAGGTCCACCGCTCCCGGCGAGAAATACAGCAACCGGGCGCCCTCGGCCCCGGCGGCCGCGGCGAAGGCGTAGGCCCGGTTCAGCCCGAAGGGCCGTTTCCGATAGTGCATATAACCGATCAGCACCATAGTCCGCTCCGTATGTTTTACAGGATATTCCATTGTATGCAGGGGCCTTGCTTTTTGCGCCGGGGGATGATAAAATACTATAATAATCGTGAGGTGACAACGCATGGCTGACGGAAAATCGAACATCAATGTGCAAATTGACACCGGCATTCAGGAACTTGCCGCACAGTTTTTTGAGCGCATGGGGCTAGACCAGACGACGGCGATAGATATGTTTTACAGGCAGACCATAGCCGAGCGCCGTCTGCCGTTTCAGCCGACGGTGATGCCTACTCTTGACGAGCAGCTGTCCGAAGCGCTTCTTAAAAGAAGCTCGGAAGAAGTCGAAGTCGAGATAGACGGCGACGGGAATATCACAATAGACAAAGACAAGCACCCCGACCTCTACGACTGGGCGGTGAACGGCTGATGAAGCCAGTTGAGGTCTATATATCTTATATTTATTCCGCCGCTGTTCACAAGCGCCCGCGAATTTCCTTCGTTTCAAAATTGCCTTGACTTTTTTCCGGAATCAATTATAATGGATTCACCCCCTTGGAAAGGGTGTTTCCCTTTATTATCCGTGTTTCGCCAGTATCGTTCGCTTTTGAGGGATGTCTGTGAAAACAAAACATGAGATTTCTGCGGGTGTAGTTCAGTGGTAGAACTCCAGCCTTCCAAGCTGGTCGCGTGGGTCCGATTCCCATCACCCGCTCCACAGGAAAACCCTGCAGCCGTAAGGGCTGCAGGGTTTTTGGCTGGGGTGGGTAAACGGATTCGAACCGTCGACATCCAGAACCACAATCTGGCGCTCTAACCGACTGAGCTATACCCACCGCGTCTGTACGCTGACCCAGTATAGCGCATTTCGCTCCCGCTGTCAAGCCGTGAAATTTTCGCCCTTATCCCTCCCCGCGCACCGCGTTTGTCGGGGGCGCACACGCCGCAGGGCGCGGTGCCTCCCCAAACGCGCAACCCGCCTTAAAATCCTCCGTCACGCCTGGCGGCGTGCCACCTCCTTTACGAAAGGAGGCTTACGCGCCCTGTAAGGCTCCCCGCTTCCCCTGTCGCCGGGGACTTGAATCAGCTGTACATCCGGTGTATAATAACCTTCCGCAATCCCATACAACCCTTGGAGGTGAAGCCGCCATGCCATTTTATGATCTGCGCTGCGCCGCCTGTGACCGGGAGTTCAACCTCCTGGCCTCCGTCACGGACAAGACCGAGCGGCGGATTGCCTGCCCGGAATGCGGCTCGCGTGAGCTGGAGACGGTCTTCAAGGCGGCCCCCGCCTATCTCAAGGGCGGCGGCGGCAAGGGTCCCGAATGCCCCAAGCGCCATATCTGCGGCTCGGGCTGTCCTCACGGGGGGCTGTAGTACACCGTAACATCTAAAAGTTTACGCCGGTCGCCCCGGACGCCATATATGGCGTCCCTACACGGATGTCATGTTTTAGATTGTACATTGCGGCAGGGCGTTTTGGCTATGCGTATTCCCGCAGCGCCTTCACAGCCTTTCCGTTCAGCAGCGCCAGCGCCAGCAGGTTCGGCGCGGCCATCAGGCCGTTGAACATGTCCGACACCGCCCAGACCGACCGCAGCCCGCTGACCGCGCCGACCACAACGGCGGCGATGAAGCACACCCTGTACACCGTCACGGCACGCGCCCCCATCTGCTCTCCGGCCAGATAGGCCGCCCCGCGCTCGCCGTAGCAGCTCCAGCCCAGCAGCGTGGCAAACGCGAACAGCGTCAGCGACGCCGACACGAACACGCCCCCCGCCGGACCCAGCGAGGCCGACACGGCCCGGGCGGTCAGCGCCGCGCCCTCCGCGACGGGCCGGCCCGCGCGCAGGGCCGCGGCATACGCCTCCGGGTCGTACACCCCGGAGGTCAGGATCACCAGCGCGGTCAGCGTACACATCACCAGCGTGTCGGCGAACACCTCAAACATACTCCAAAGCCCCTGCTCGGCAGGGGTTTTCGCGTCCGACGCGCTGTGGACGATCACCGAGGAGCCAAGCCCCGCCTCGTTGGAGAACACGCCGCGCGAGACGCCCATGCGCATGGCCTGCAAAATGCCGTAGCCCGCCGCGCCGCCCGCCGCGCCGCGGAGCGTGAACGCCTCCCGGAGGATCAGCGCAAAGGCGTCCGGGATCGCCCCGGCGCGCAAAAACAGACACGCCAGCATCCCCCCGCTGTAGACGACGACCATCAGCGGGACCAGCAGCTCCGTCACGGAGGCGACCCGCCGCAAGCCGCCCAGAATCACCAGACCGGCCAGCGCGGCGGTCACCAGGCCGGACGCCGCCGGCGGCACGGCAAAGCTGTCGGACAGCGCGGCGGCCAAGGAGTTGACCTGCGTCATGTTGCCGATGCCGAACGACGCCAGCACACAGAACAGGGCGTACAGCCGCGCCAGCGGCTTCAGGCCCAGACCGCGCTCTATATAGCCCATCGGGCCGCCCTCCCACTGCCCCCCCGCGCCGCGCCGGCGGTAGAGGATGCCCAGGGCGTTCTCGGCAAAGCCGGTCATCATGCCGAGGAACGCGCTGACCCACATCCAGAAAATCGCGCCCGGCCCGCCCAGCGCCAGCGCGGAGGCGACGCCGGCGATGTTGCCGGTCCCGGCGGTCGCGGCCAGCGCGGCGGACATGGCCTGAAGCTGCGAGAGCGAAACGCCGTCGCGGCTCTTCCGCGCGCCGCCGCGGCGGAAGAGGGAGCCGAGCGTGCCCGCCAGCCACAGCCGCCAGCCGCGCACCTGGAACCAGCGCGAGCGCACGGAATACAGCAGGCCCACGGCCATAAACGCGCCCAGCGCCGCCGGGCCCCAGATCAAGCGGTTGATCGCCTCAACGAACGGCATGTACATCCCTCCGTGGTCCATGCTTATGCCGCGAAAGGGACGGATAGAAATTGAAAAATTCAAATGGAAATTATCTGGAATCCTAAAACGCGGCGGCAGGGGAAAGAATTATGTTGACGAATTATGTCGAAAGATTATGACAACGGATTATGTAAAACGATTATGTGAAGGGGTTATGTGAAAGGATTACGTTGACGGATAACACGTCAATCGCATTTATAGCACACACACCGTAGGGGACGCGGCCCTCCGCGTCCCGCAAAACGTCCCCAACGCACCCGGCGCGGGAAACGGCGGACGTTTTGGGAAACGGCGGACGTTTGAGGAAACGGCGGACGCACACAGTGCGTCCCTACAGGAAAACGGGGGATCCGAAGATGTCTGTTTGTTAGGGCAGTTCACTGTGGAGACAGCAAAGAAAGTGCAAGGGTATGGCCGGGAAGAACAAAGAAGACCCAAAGAGTGAAACCTAGAAACCGAGGCCAGGACAGCTAGGACAAGACCCTTACGGTGAAAGGCAGTGTCTCGCACAAACAAAACCCCCGTATTACCCGCGAGAGGGGCTGGGGGACTGCCAAGTCCCCCAGTGGGGGGTCCGGGGGAGACCTCCCCCGGGAATGCCTGAACACTACCCAAA
>WRLJ01000006.1 GCA_009777685.1 Oscillospiraceae bacterium
GCGGGCCTCCGGTTCGGCGCCGTCGTTGCGGTCGATCATCAGGGAATTGACATTCAGGGCGGTCACGCCCGACTCCGGCGTGAAATAGATGCCCAGAGACTGCATAAACCGCAGCGCCGGGACGCCGTTGATCTCCATGATGATGTTTTCATGGGACCTTGTAATGACCGCTTTTTGTTTTTTGATGCTTTCCGGGGGCAAGCCCGCCATTTCAAAGCGCGGCTCAATCGGGCCGGCGAGCAGCAGGACGACGGCCCGGTCGGTGTAGCTTGTGCCGTTGTGCAGCGTCAGGGGAGTGCGCGGGCCGTCAAAAAAGTCAAACGCCAGCGTTCCGAACACCGGCAGGCCCGCGGCCGCCTGAAACAGCAGGCCGCACATCACGCGGTCGTCCGTGTTCGGCAGCATCGGCAGAAACGCGAGAGCCAGCTTCGGCTCCGCCGTCAGCTTGTCCCGCGCTTCGGAAAACAGCCTGTCATAGCTCTCCTGTTCGTTGTCCAGCAGAGACTCCGACAGCGCGACGGCAAACTCCGCCTCGTCGCTGGTCAGCACCGCCATGCACAGCATGGGCGCCTCCGCCGAGCCGCGCACGCCGCCGGCCGTCGTATTGCAGCCCGCGACCTCAAAGGGCATCGCCCCGCATATCGCCGCCGCCGCGCCGCTCTGCATAAACTCCAGCGTGCAGACCAGCATTCCCACGCTGTTTTTCATGGCGCTGCGCTCAAAATCCAGTTGCCGGAGGATCTCGCGCGCGGCGGCCTCCCCGTCGTCAACCTCCCGGGTTGACGCGGTCAGCATTTTGATCACGGCACAACCTCCCTGGCGGCAAACGCGGAGCGTCCGCCGAAGTGAAAAATGGAAAATGGAAAATCAAAAATGGAAAAATTCTTCATTTTCCATTTCCCATTCTCCATCGGTCAATGGCCTGGGGGCTAAACGGCGCGCTGGGCGATTTCCCTGAACTGGTCGGACACATCGGCAAAAACGTCGACGAGGGCCGGATCGAAGTGGGTGCCGCGGCCGTCGATGATGATGCGGACGGAATCCTCGTGGCTGAAAGCGGGCTTATAGGGCCTTACGGAAATCAGCGCGTCGTACACGTCGGCGATTGCCATCAGGCGGCCCGGCAGGGGGATGTCCCGGCCGCGCAGGCCGTTGGGATAGCCCGATCCGTCCCATTTTTCGTGATGCGAGCTAACAAACACCTTGGCGTGGCGGAAAAATTCCGGATCCTCCGCGGTGCGCTCGATGCGGTCGATCAGCTCCAGGCCGTAGACCGTGTGCTTTTTCATCTCGTCGAATTCCTCCGGATCGTAGCGGCCCGGCTTTTTCAGGAGGATATCGCTGACGGCGATCTTGCCCACGTCATGCAGCTGCGAGGAGGGAATCAGCATGTCCACGTCCCAGTCGGTGATCAGCTCGGGGTACAGCCCGCGGCGGGTCAGCTCCGAGATCAGCAGCTTTATATACCCCTGCGTGCGGACGACATGCCCGCCGGTGATGTCGTCGCGGAACTCCACAAGCTCCGCCACCGTGTTCAGGACGGCGTTCTGCAGGGCGTAAATGCGCTCGGTCTTTTCCCGCACAAGGTCCAGCAGATTGTCATTGTAGCGCTGCAGCTGCCGATGCTGTTCGCGCAGCAGCAGGTGCGTTTCCACGCGCTTTTGCAGCAGCGGCGGAGAAAAGGGCTTTGCGATATAATCCACCGCGCCCATGCTCAGGCCCTCCAGCTCGCTGCCCGCGTCGCGGCGCACGGTGAGGAAAACCACGGGAACGGCCGAAAGCCGCGCGTCCGATTTCAGCTTGCGGATCGTCTCATAGCCGTTCATGCCGGGCATTTCAATGTCCAGCAGAATTAAGTCGGGCATGACCTGCTCCAAAATCAGGAACAGCTTTTCCGCCGACGGAACGGTGATCACGGTGTACCGGTCGCTCAGCGCGTTGCGGCCGATCGACAGATTGGTCAGGTCGTCATCCACCAATATAATTTTGTGGCGGGTCCGGGTCATGGCCAGTCCCCCCTTGTGACAAATCAAACAGCGCGGGTTTTCACCGCGCCGCACAAAACAGCCACTCCATTATAGCACACACCGCGTCAAAGGGCAATTCTGCGGCGGCATACGCAACTGCCAAAATGCCGCTGGATTTTTTGGTTATTTTGACGGATAATTTGCTAGTACAAGGCAACATCTAAAATACGACGTCTATGCAGGGACGCCATATATGGCGTCCGCGGGCGGCCGGGACGGCCGCCCCTGCAACCGGCATAAACCCTTAGATGTCACGGCGTACTAGTATATAGAACATTTTTTCCGCAGACAAAAGCAGGCCGGTGCGCTCCGCGCGCCGGCCTGCTTCAAAAGACCTTATTTTTTCTTCTTTTTCAGCACAATGACGATGACGACCGCGACGCCGGCCGCGACCAGAACCCCGGCGATGAGAAGCCCGATCAGCCAGCCCGAGGCGCCGCTGTCCGCGTCAGGCGCGGCGGTCGGAGCCGGAGTTGGAGTCGGAGCGGCGGTCGGGGCGGGGGTTTCCGCGGGCGGGTCCGTCTCCGCGGGCGGATCGCTCTCCGCCGGAACGGCGGGGACGTCGCCGGCGATCAGGCTGCGGTAATTGACGGGGTCAAGCACGGCATAGAACGCGGCCTTTGCCTTGTTGTTCCGGTCGAACAGAAGCGGATGGCGGTCACTGCGCCAGCTTTGGTTGTCGGTGACGCCCCAGAGCGTGACGCGGGTGATCAGCCGCTTGGACTCGTTCGGGTTGGCCGGTCCGGCCGCGTACTCCCGGTAAAGCTCGAACAGTTTTGCGTAAATGTCGGCCTGATACAGCTGCTCCTCTTCCGTCATGGCGTCCTTCCCGCGGGACCGTTCGATCGTGACGTCAAGCTCCGTTACGCTGACCTCGATGCCGGGGATGGTCGCGAACAGCTCGACCGAGCGGCGGACGTCCTCGGGATTGGTGCTGGCGTTGTAGTGCGCCTGCATACCGATGCCGTCAATCGGGACGCCTCGGCTTTGAAAATCCCTGACCATGTCGTGGATGTTCTGGGCTTTGTTCGGGTTGTCGTCGTTGAAATCGTTGTAATACAGCTTGATATCGGGCCGCCCGATGGCGTTGCGCATCTCGTCGGCCTTGCGGAACGCGATTTCGATGAACTCGGCGCCGAGGGCGGTGTACCATCCCTCGTGGGTTCTCAGATTGGAGTCCCATCGCCCGGGGCCGCCGTCGTTGGTGAAGGCCTCGTTGACGACGTCGACGGCGATGATGTCCGGCCCGACATGCCGCATTACATTTTCAATGTGCGTCTCCAGGCGCTCGACGGCTTTGTCCTTGTCGCTCCACATCCATGCCGGGCTTTGGGAATGCCAGGCCAGCGTGTGCCCGATGAGGCTGAGCTGATTTGCCTTCAGCGTCGTGAGCATCCGGTCCACCGCGTCGAAGGTATAGGTACCTTCTACATTCTGCGTGGCATTCGGTTTCATTTCATTTTCAAAGGTAAAGGCGTTGAAATGCTTGGTCGTCAGCTCGAAACGCTTGCCCGACAGCCCGGTGGCGCCGCCGGCCGTGCCCAGCAGAAAGTAGTCGGCGTATGCGTCCTTCAGCGAGGGCAGATCCGTCTCGACCTCGGTATCCTCGCCGGTATCGAAGTCGGAGATGGAGAGGTTGTCCAGATACCACACCTCGGGGTGCGATCCGAAATCGTTGGTATAAAAGCGGAAATCAAGGTACGTGATCTCATCGCCCAGCGGGGCGGTGTTGAATAGGACCTGCTGCCATTCGTTGTAGGTGACATAGCCGGCGGTCGCGTCGCTGTTGGGCCATTTGTACTCGTTGTCGCCGGCGTTCCCGTTGATGAGGATGCCCGGGCCCATCAGAACGCGCTTGCCCTCGACGTCCTTGTTGCCCGCCTCGGGCACATAAAACCAGGCGCTGATGGTGTAATTGGTATCGGCGGGGAGCGGGTCGGCGAGGGTCAGGCGGACGCCGTTGGGGATGCTCATGTAGCTTGTGTCCGGGATATGGCTGACCTTGAAGGAAGCGCCGTCGCCGTCCTGGTCTAGCTCCCCTGTGACGATGCCTCCCTCGGCGTTCTCATTGGGCAGGAACGAGGCGCCCGCGGCTTCCAGCGCCGCCATTTCGGCTTCGGTAAAGCCAAAGGTGAACGGCAGGACCGTTTCCGCCGCCGCCTGCGGCCCCATCGCCGGAACCAGCGCCAGTGCCAGCGCCAGAACGCACAGGGTAGACAGGATTCGTTTTGTCATGGTATGCCCTCCATTATGTTTTTATCTGAAAACGCACACGGTTGTGCAGCGTCTCCATTCCGTTGACGACGACGGGCCGCCCGAGGTATTCCGGTTCCCAGAAATGCGTGCTGGAGGCCCAGCGGTCGCTGTTGATTTCCAAAATCACGGCGCTTGTGTCCTTGGGGAGCGCGTAGAGAACGTCGTGGTGGTACGCGCCGCCGGGCGCGAGCAGGACCAGGGGGTTATCCGGCGGGATGTAGTTGCATTCCGTCTCCCCCAGCGGCGTCAGGGCGGTCGCGGTCAGGTTCGGCTCCCGTTTGCCGAGGTGCAGCAGGACCGGCATGTCCTCGTTCAGGTTTTCAAACAGCAGCGTGACGTTTATTCCCCCGTCCCGTCCCGGATCGGCGCGTTCCAGCGTAACGCGGCAGCCGTCCAGAATCACGGAGCCGCCGAGCCTGTGGGTCCGTGCCAGGGCCTCCTCGGAGGTCGGCGGATACGGCTGCCACGGCGTTTGAGCGGTCTGACGCGCGTCCCGCGCGACCCACAGCGTCCCCAGGCAGAGCGCCGCCAGATAGAGGGCCAGCGGCCGGTGGATGGACCGCCTCGGGGCCAGGCCGGGCAGGTCCCGCAAATCGGCGTAGTCGTCGCCGCGCATGGCGGGAAAAATAAATACGCCCGTCCGCTGTTCTAGCTCTTGCAGAAGCGTGACGCTGTCGGTATAATAAAGCGGGATGTCCACAAAAAAATCCTTGTCTTGACGGCGTTCGGGGTCCGGAAAGCCGACCATGCCCCGCGGCGCGCGCGGCCACGCTTTGGGCGGCGGCTTGCGGCAGCCCTCCTCGCGGTGCCGCCCGTGTACGCGCAACGTTTTAGCGCCCCGGTCATAGTCCATGCGGGTCACGGCGTCATAGGGGACGGCCCAGATATACGTCGCGCCGGCGCTCCCGCTCCAGAAACGGAGGTCCTTGCGCGTGACGCGGTAGGTCATCTCTGTCTCGCCCAGGTCCACGCGCTCGCCGGCGACCAGCAGGCGGCATGTCATGCGCCCCGTGAGCGCCAGCAGCGCCGTGACCGCCAACACCAGAAGGGTCAGACCCGCCGACGCGGCGAACGCCGCCCACATCAGCGATTCCGAGCGCCACCACAGCCCGAACAGCGGCACGCCGCACACGCCGGCGGCAACGCCGGTCCAAGCGCCGTACAGCAGCGCGGTCCGCCAGAAACGATGCTCCTCATGCGACGTCTCCAGCAGACGCAGGATGCGCGTGCGCCGGACCGCGTCCGATTCAAATACGAAAGCAGTAGGTTGCTCCATAAGCCATCGTCTCCGCTGATCTGAAAGCCAGGGATGTTTCGGGATCGCCGCCGCGGCCGCGTTTCCCGCCCTGCCGATACCTATACAATTGTATTATAGTACAGACCGGCGCGAAAATCAATCCTGAATAATTCTGACATAAAAAACGCGCTCCCGGACGCGCGGCGTGGAATAAATGCAAAATAGGGCTTGCATGTTTATTCATGATGTGTTATAATTATTCAAAATCGCGCGGGAGGGGACGGCATGAGCGAAATCAGAACCATGACGACCGGCGACTATGAGGCCGTTTACCGTCTGTGGCGGGATACGCCCGGCATGGGGCTGAACACGCTGGACGATTCCGCGGAGGGTGTGGCCCGATATCTGGCCCGCAACCCCGGCACGTGCTTTGTCGCGGAGCGGAACGGAGAGATTGTCGGCGTCATTTTAAGCGGGCACGACGGGCGCCGGGGCTTTATCTACCACGCGGCGGTCAGGGTTTCGGAACGGGGCAAGGGCGTCGGAGGGGCGCTGGTGGACCGCGCGGTGGACGCGCTGAAACAGGAGGGCATACACAAGGCCGCCCTCGTCGCCTACGGAACCAATGAGACGGGCAACGCATTTTGGGAAAAACGCGGTTTTACAAGGCGGGCGGATCTGGTATACCGCAACCGGGACCTCAGCCCGCTGACGTACATCAAGACCTAGTACAAGGTAAAATCTAAAACATGACGTATGGGTAGGACGCCATATATGGCGTCCGCGGGCGGCCGGGACGGCCGCCCCTGCAATCGGCGTAAACCTTTAGAGGTTACGGCGCACTAGAGGCTCACGCAAACCCACCAAGAGAAGGATGGATTCATTCATGCTCAACCTGTTCATTGACGGCCGCGAGGGCACGACCGGCCTGCAAATTGAGGACCGGCTGCGAAGACTGCGCGGCGTCCGGCTGCTCGATATCGCCCCGGACCGGCGCAAGGACCCGGCGGAGCGGCGGCGTCTTTTGCGCGAAGCGGACGCGGTGTTCCTGTGCCTGCCCGACGCGGCGGCGCGGGAGGCCGCGGCGCTGGCGGGGGACGCCGATACGGTGATTTTTGACGCCTCCACCGCGCACCGGACGGCCCCCGGCTGGGCGTATGGCTTTCCGGAACTGTCCCCCGGGCATCGGGAGGCGGTCCGGACCGCAAACCGGATTGCCGTGCCGGGATGCCACGCGACGGGCTTCTGCGCCCTCGTCTACCCGCTGGTTTCAGCGGGGCTGGTTTCGGCGGATACGCCGCTGTCCTGCTTCTCGCTGACCGGCTACAGCGGCGGCGGCAAGGCGATGATCGGGGAATACGAGGGGCCGGACGCGCCCCGGGACGCACGGATGTACGCGCTGGGGCTGACGCACAAGCACCTGCCGGAAATGACCGCCGTGTGCCGGCTGTCGGCCGCGCCGGTGTTCCTGCCCGTCCTGATTCCCGTCTCCCGGGGGATGCTGGTCTCCGTCCCGCTCTCCGCGCCCGCGGAGCCGATCTACAGGCATCTGGCCGGCTGGTATGACGGCGCGGAGAATGTCCGCGTGATGCCGTTCGGGCAAGCGCCCGACGGCGGGCGGCTGGCGATGGAGGGCTGCAACGGGAGCGACGCGCTGGAGCTGTTCGTCTACGGGCACGACACGCAAACGCTGCTCACCGCGCGCCTGGATAACCTCGGCAAGGGCGCGTCCGGCGCGGCAGTGCAGTGTCTGAAGCTGCGGTTTCCGCAAGTCGTGGGGTGACGGAGATGAACTGTCCGCATTGCGGAAAAGACATGGAGCAAGGCCGGATTTTCGTCACGCCGGGCGGCAGCTTGCCGGTCGCGCTGATTGTATGGTACGCCGAAAAGGAGTTTGAAAAGCGGGACCTGCTCGAGGTGGTCCGACGCGTCCCCGTCGGCATCGCCGACACCCCGGACGGGCACTATAAGGACGCATATTACTGCCGGCCCTGCCAAAGGGTGTTCGGCGAGTTTCCCACCATAGAATAGAGAATAGAAATAGATAAAGGAGAGCCTGTACATGCCAATTCAACCCATTCCCGGCGGCGTGACCGCCGCCCGGGGATTTACCGCGGCCGGAGTCCATTGCGGCATACGGAAGAACGCGGACAAAAAAGACCTCGCGCTGATTGCCGCCTCCGTGCCCTGTACGGCGGCGGCGGTGTATACGCAAAACCTCGTCAAGGCCGCGCCCCTTGCCGTGACCCTGCGGCATCTGCAAAACGGCGCGGCGCGGGCCGTTCTGGTCAACTCCGGCAACGCCAACGCCTGCGCGCCGGGCGGCGAGGAGGCGGCCCTCCGCTCCTGCCGGGCGGCGGCCCAGGCCCTGGGCATCGCGCCGGAGGATGTGATCGTGGCGTCCACGGGCGTCATCGGCGTCCCGCTGCCGGCCGGGGCGATTGAAAGCGCCCTGCCCGCGCTGGCGGCCGCCCTGAGCGCGGACGGCGGGGACGGCGCGGCGGAGGCCATCATGACCACGGACCTGACGCCGAAGGTCTATGCCGTGCGTTTCGAGGTCGGCGGCCAGACCGCTACCCTCGGCGGCATCGCCAAGGGTAGCGGGATGATCCACCCCAATATGGCGACGATGCTGTCCTTCGTCACCACCGACGCGGCCATCTCCGCCGCCGCCCTGCAAACGGCCCTGCGGGAGTCGGCGCGGACGACGTATAACCGTATCAGCGTGGACGGCGACACCTCGACCAACGACATGAACGCGGTTCTGGCCTCGGGTCTGGCGGGCAACCCCGAAATCACCGGGCCGGGACCGGACTATGACGCCTTCCTGGCGGCGCTGAACGCCGTCAACGGATATCTGGCCCGCCAAATCGCCCGCGACGGCGAGGGGGCCACCAAGCTCGTGACGTGCCGCGTGGACGGCGCGCGCGACGAGGAAACCGCCGCGCGGCTGGCGCGGAGCGTGATCGCCTCCAGCCTGGTCAAGACCATGATGTTCGGCGCGGACGCCAACGTGGGCCGCGTGCTGTGCGCGATGGGCTACGCGGGCGTGCCCTTCGAGCCGGCGGAGGTGGACATTGCCTTCTCCTCCGCCGCCGGGCGGATTCAGGTCTGCGCGGGCGGCCTGGGTCTGGCGTTCGACGAGGCGCGGGCCAAGGCCGTCCTCTCCGAGGGCGAGGTTGACATCCTGTGTACCCTGCGCGGGGGCGGGGGCCGCGCCGAGGCGTTCGGCTGCGATCTGAGCTACGACTATGTAAAGATAAACGGGGATTACCGCTCATGAACAGATTATATGAAACCGAAAACGTCAGTCTGGCCGCCCGCGCGGCGGTCCTCAGCGAGGCGCTGCCCTACATCCGCAAGTTCAGCGGCAAGACCGTCGTCGTCAAGTACGGCGGCAACGCCATGCAGAGCGAGGACATCAAGCGCGCGGTCATCTCGGACATCGTGCTGCTCAGTCTGGTGGGCGTCCGCGCGGTCGTCGTCCACGGCGGCGGGCCGGAGATCAGCGGCGTGCTGTCCCGGATGGGCAAGGAGTCCCGCTTTGTGGGCGGCCTGCGCTATACGGACGGGGAGACGATGGACGTGGTGCAGATGGTGCTGGCCGGCAAGGTCGGCAAGGACCTCTGCTCCCTGATTACCGAGGCGGGCGGCAAGGCCGTGGGCCTGTGCGGCCTGGACGGCGCGATGATTACCGCCGTCCGCCGCAAGGAAGGCGAGGACTGCGGGCTGGTGGGCGAGATTGTCCGCGTGGACCGCGAACTGCTGGACGTGGCGCTGGACGCCGGCTATATCCCCGTGGTGTCCACCGTCGCCCAGGGCGACGACGGGGTGACCGCCTACAACGTCAACGCCGACACCGCCGCCGCGGAGATCGCCGTCAGCCTCGGCGCGGAGAAGCTGATCCTGCTGACCGATATCCGCGGGCTGTGCCGCGACCCGAAGGACGAGGAGACGCTGATTCACTCGGCGGAGCTGAGCGAGATTCCGGGGCTGGTCAAAAACGGCGTGGTCACGGGCGGCATGATCCCGAAGGTCGACTGCTGCGTCCGCGCCATCCGCAAGGGCGTCGGGCGCGTGCATATCCTGGACGGGCGCATCCCGCACTCGATTTTGATCGAGATGCTGACCAACACGGGCGTGGGCACGATGATTACCCCGTAGCGGCAGACGCTCCGCGTTTGCCCCGGACAAAAAGGGCATCATAAAAAGGGAGGTTTTTTGGAATGGTCACCGCGGAATTGAAGCAACGGTACGAGGACTATATTCTGCCGACCTACGCGCGCTTTGACGCGGGGTTTGCGCGGGGGGAGGGCGCGACGCTCTATGACGAGGCGGGCAGGGCGTATATCGACTTTGCCTCCGGCATCGGCGTCAACAGCGTCGGGCACGCGCACCCGCAATGGGTGAAGGCCGTCTCGGAGCAGGCGGCGGCGCTGGCGCACGTGAGCAACCTGTACTACACCGGTCCCGGCGCGGCGCTGGCGGAGCGGCTGTGCAAGCTGTCGGGCCTGGAAAAGGTCTTTTTCGCCAACTCCGGCGCGGAGGCCAACGAGGGCGTAATCAAATGTGTGCGCAAGTACAGCTGGGACAAATTCGGCAAAGAACGCTATACCATTCTCACGCTGTACGATTCCTTCCACGGGCGCACCATCAGCACGCTGTCCGCGACCGGGCAGGACGTGTTCCACCGGCATTTCCACCCGTTCACCGAGGGATTCCGGCACATCCCCGCCGGGAATGTCTCCGCGCTGGAGCGGGAGCTGGTGAAGGGCGACGTCTGCGCGGTGATGATTGAGCTGATTCAGGGCGAGGGCGGCGTTCTGCCGCTGGGGGCCAACTATGTGGAGGAGATCGCCGCGCTGTGCGCCGAGAACGACATCCTGCTGTGCGTCGACGAGGTGCAGACCGGCATCGGGCGCACGGGCACATGGTTTGCTTTCCAGCAGTACGGCATCTGCCCCGATATTGTGAGCTTTGCCAAGGGCATAGGGGGCGGCCTGCCGATGGGCGGCTTCCTGACGGGCCCGCGGGCGTCGGGCGTTCTGACCCCCGGCACGCACGCGACGACGTTCGGCGGCACGCCGCTGTGCGCCGCCGCCGCGCTGGCGACGCTGGACATTCTGGAGCCGGTTCTGGGCGATGTGAACCGCAAGGGACGGCGCATCCGCGCCGCGCTGGACAAGGCCGCCCCCAAGGCGCTCAAAGGCGTCCGGGGCACGGGCCTGATGCTGGGCCTGTCCGTTGAGGGGCCGCCGCGCGGCTATGCGGAACAGGCGCTGGAGAAGGGCCTTGTCGTCCTGACCGCCGGAAAGGACGCGCTGCGCCTGATGCCCCCGCTGACCATCAGCGACGCGGAGCTGAAGCAGGGCCTGAACATTTTGATCGAGGTATTAAACACACAATAAGGAGGGGTTCCCCATGCAGGATTTGCTGTCGATCTCCGATCTGACCAAAGCCGGCATCCAAAAGATTCTCAACCTCGCCGACCAGCTGAAGTTCGACCAGAAAAACGGCATTCCCCACCGCGTTCTGGAGGGCAAGGTGCTGGCGATGCTGTTCCGCAAGTCCTCCACGCGGACGCGGGTGTCCTTTGAGACGGGCATGTACCAGCTCGGCGGCCACGCGATGTTCCTGTCCGCCGCCGACATTCAGATGGGCCGCGGCGAACCGGTCCGCGATACGGCGCGAGTACTCTCGCGCTACGCGGACGGCATTATGATCCGCACCTTCGCCCAGTCTGAGGTAACCGAGCTGGCCGAATACGCCGATATCCCCGTGATCAACGGCCTGACCGACTACGCGCACCCCTGTCAGGTCCTCAGCGACCTGATGACCGTCCGCGAGCGTATGACGGCGCTGGAGGGCCTGACGCTGTGCTTTATCGGCGACGGCAACAACATGGCCAATTCGCTGATTGCCGGCGGCGCGCTGTGCGGCATGAAGGTCCGCGTCGCCACGCCGGAGGGCTACGAGCCGGACGCCGGAGTCTGCGCCCGCGCGGGCGCGGCCCTGACGCTGACCCATGACCCGCGCGAGGCCGCGCGGGGCGCGGACGTGGTCTACACCGACGTCTGGGCCAGCATGGGCCAGGAGGACGAAACGGCGGAGCGGGTGAAGGCATTTCAGGGCTTCCAGGTCAACGCGGAGCTGATGCGGCTGGCCAGTCCCAGGGCGATGGTCCTCCACTGCCTGCCCGCCCACCGGGAGGAGGAGATCACCGCCGAGGTCTTCGAGGCCCACGCGGCGGACATCTTCGAGCAAGCCGAAAACCGCCTCCACGCGCAGAAGGCGGTTATGTGCCTGCTGATGGGCGGGGAAACCCCGCCGCGATAAGGGCCGGGGTTTTCCCGGCGCTGTCAGGGCTTTTGGAACAGCCGATATACCTCGTTGCCTGTTTCCGCGCCGCTGGCGTCGATTTCCCGAATATGGATCAACCCCGCGCGGCCGCCCAGATAAAACGTGTATTCACAGCGCTCATAGTCCGTAAACTCATACAGCGTATCTTCCGCGATATCATAGACGCACGGCGGTTGGTTGGGCATGGACGTCTGCCAGACAAGAAAATCCTGGTTGCCCTGCAATCCATAGATTACGTTGCCCTTGCGGGACTCCGCGATGGCCGTGCCGCCGCCCCACTCGAACACGCCCGTCAGCGATGTGCCCAGCGCGGCGTCCTCCCCCATGCCCCGGGTCGTAAACAACCGGCCTTGCGAGCTTGCCAGCGCGCCGATCTCATGATGATTTTTCAGGGGCTGACCGCCGCTTTCCGATTGCAGCAGCGTGTACGAACCGTCCTTGTCCGGGGTGAAGAACCAGACCTCGTCTTTATATACGATGGGGTTCATGGCGTGTTCCCGGACGACGCGCAGCGCGCCGCTTTCAATATCATAGGCATACAGGGTCGAGTCTGTGTCGCTGCCGCCGGAGCCGTCGAAACTGTAGACGGTAAAATCATCAAAATAAATCTGCCCGTCCAAAATTGTGATGTTATTCAGATGAAACCCGGTGAAAATGGAGCCTTCACTGATGGGAGGATATCGAAAAATGGTGGTGACGGCGCCGGCTTCCCTGTCCAGAAAAACGAGAGTTCCCTTGACAATGGCCGAGGGATAACCCGAGGGATCACCGTGTGTCGCGGCGACGGAATGGGTTTCGTCCGCGTATACGGGATATATATAGATGTCTTCCCCGTGATTCAGGGGCGTTTCCCATTCATCGGTTCTGAAATTGTAATACGCGACATCATGGGGACCCGGCCAACTGTTTTCGGAATTCGCGCGTCCTTTACTCATTAACGCATAAGTATTATCGACAAGAAAATACATCCCGGCAGAATTATAGAAAATACTTCCGTTTAATTCGTATGGACTCACCTGAGAGGGGATCTCGATATTCTCAAGCAGGAAATCGGTGTCTTCTATATTCTTGACGGGTACGTTATAAACGGGCGCGTCGTCGTATATAAGGGGCGGAGGCTGTTCCGAAGCAGACGGAAGGGGCGAAGGTTGCTCCGAAGCAGACGGCTCGCCCCACGTACACGAGGCGGCCGCGGCCAGGATGAGAAATAGGGCCAAAAGGACGGCCAAACGGCGGATGACCGGCATGAGCATGGGGATACTCGCCTCCTTTACACACGGCGCGATGTGGGCATCGCGCCCTACGCAGGGCGGGCGCAAAACCCTGTAGGGGACGCCGACCCCGGCGTCCCGTAAAACGTCCCCAACGCACACGCCTGGGGAAAACACGGCGCGCCGAGGTCGTCGCGCCCTACGCAGGGCGGGGCGCAAAACCCTGTAGGGGACGCCGACCCCGGCGTCCCGCCAAACGTCCCCAACGAACACGCCCGGGGGAAACACGGCGCGCCGAGGTCGTCGCGCCCTACGGCGGTCAGGGCGTCCTTCACTCTCCGTTCAACCCGTCCCTGTCCGTAACGGATTGGGATATAACCTCATAGCCGTTTTTGCTAAACCGCAGCTCGGATACCAGAACCCCGATCGGGGTTGACGACGCAAAGCGAATGTCCTGCGCGAGGGTTACCGTCCCCCGCTCCGGGGCGATTCTCCAGTCGCCGGCTCCGTAGACCTCGATGGCCGCTTCCTCGTACAGCCGGCCGCTTTCCCAGCGCAGCAGCCCGGTTTCACTCTCGTAGATCAGGCCAGGCCCCGGTTTGTCACTCCCCAGCGGGATCGTTTGCGTAAAGCCGGTTTCCCCCACGGCGATCTCCGCTTGAAAATCCGGAAGCAGCGTCCCCGCCGCGGAAAATCCCCACGGGTGAATGTCGCTTGACACCTGCTTGACGGTTCCTTCCGACCAAGTCAAAACGGCGATGCTGACGCAGCCGCCTGTACCGCCTGTGTCCGCGTAAATTACCAGCTCTTGGCCGCCGTCGCCGTCGATATCCATCGCCTCAGCGCCCAAATAACCCGCGATGACGATCTCATCCAGGGACTCCGAATACTCCACGCCGCCGCAAGTCAGCTCCACCGTCACATCAGGGCCGCTGTACAGCACCGTCTGACCGTGCCGTTTATACTGGCGCGTATGATTGTATTGGCTGTAGTCCAACGCGCACCGGATGACCGCCGTTTCCGGTACGCCGTCCCCGTCAAAATCGCAGAGAACCGTATCCACAATCGGCAATGCGTTGTTTTGCTCCTGAATAGGGGTAGGTTTCAACGAAATCGTTTCTGAGCCGCTAACGCTGGGATCACCCGTTGTAGTAATGCAACCGCATAGGGTAACCGCGAGCAGGAACGAAAGCAACAGTCCCCACAGAGACATGTTTTTCATGGCGGCAATCCTCCCAGCTTATATCACTTCAAAGAATTTAATCGCGCCGGGGCTTTTGTTCAGTATGCTGGGTGAGCCTGTATAATATGAATAGTAATAATCTAGTATTTGAGAGTGGGAATATCCTTGCTCAGCCAGATAGATTGCTCCCAACTGCCTCAACGTACCGCTACCTTCTCCTGCGGTATTATAAGAACCGGCGTTATGCTGGGCCTGCAAGATTTTGTTGTCTGATGTGCGAATTCCCACTGAGAGGGTCGCGTTGGTTATGCTCGTAATAAAGGAAGGAGCGTTATCATACGAGTATTTTTGGCAACAGGTAGTAGAACACACATGAGCCCCTGTAGTCGAGTGTTTGGGATATATGCAATTGAACCACCCAAACATCTTTATGGCTACCGCAACAGCACGTCTTGCAGTATTAGCTTGAGCAGGAGTACTGTTCGCAAATGCACTATGGTTATTATCATAACCGAACTCATGTTTCATGACCTTGGGTATATATGCCTGAAATGTTTCTAATTCGAGACTTCCACCTGGCATGAGTATATAGATTGTATGTGGCAGTACATCGCTACTCTCTAAAAATGTTGGTGGCGGAGTTCTTGTCAACGTGGCGGAATTCCGCTGCAACAAAACCTCATCATGGAGGAACTTTCGCCATGCATTACGGGTGAGTACACCCGTGTTATCGCTTATTTTGACTGTTCTAAATGCAATATCCTCTATCGCCTGAAGAGTCATCCTCCTGTTTCCGCGAGCATACAAATAGTCCTCATACGACGCACTATCATTAACATAATACCATGCGCCTTCAATCTTCTCGAGGACGACTGTTCGGTAGTTTATTCCATTGTATGCAAAATAATCATCTCCATTCACGACAGAAAATTCTACCCCCACTAAATACACATCTATCGATCTTTCACGGTTTTCATACTCAGTGTATTCAATGGCGATATTTTCAGGTAAGCGCCAAATATCAACAACTTTCGACGAAGAGATGTTATGTAGTCCGGCGTGTTGCTTCGCTAGAGATTCACTGTCGCAGAAAACGGAGAATTCCGGACGCTTCTCTGGGGTAATGCATAAGAGAAGGGATTCCCAGTTTTTGTCTCCCAAAGCCTCGTAAAACTGTGTTATGACCTGTTCTTGCAATGAGTTATTTGCCACAGGCACTGCAATTGCATAAGGCATCGGAGCGCAGGCGAGGAACAAAGCGAGTGCAAGGAACGGGGCCAAGATAGTTTTAGTTTTTTTCATAGTCATCGTCTCCTTTGAATGATGTAGATTTTGGACTTGATATATCTTACCATAAGAAAAACAGCCTGTCAATAGATTTGGAAAAAAATTCTATTGCTCTTATATTCAAGCACTCCAACCATTAAATCCGCGCCTCATTTCCCCCCCGCCGGGCAATACTCCGCCAGCGCGCATTCCCCGCAGCGAGGCTTTCGCGCGGCGCAAACCGTTCTGCCGTGATGAACAAGCCGGTGGCAGAAGGCCAGCCGTTCCGGCGCGGGGATGATTTTCTCCAGGGCCAGTTCTACTGTATACGGCTCCTTGCTGGCCGCAAAGCCCAGCCGGTTGGACAAGCGGATGCAGTGGGTGTCCGTCACCAGCGCGGGCTTTCCATAGACCTCGCCCAGGATCAGGCTGGCCGTTTTGCGGCCGATTCCGGGCAGCTCCAGCAGAGCTTCCAGGGTATCCGGCACAACGCCGTTATGCTTTTCTAATAAAATTTTCGCGCAGGACTTGAGATTGGCCGCCTTTGTGTGGTAAAATCCACAGGGACGGATCAATTCCTCGAGGAGTTCAATCGGCGCGGAGGCAAACGCCTCCAGATCGGGCAGCGCCTCATACAGCGGCCCGGCGACGAGGTTGACCCGCGCGTCGGTGCATTGCGCGGCCAGCCGCGTGTTGAATAACAGCCGCCACGGGCTGTCGTAGTCCAGCGTGCAGTCCGCCTCCGGATACAGCGCCTTCAAAATCCCGATCACCGCGCCCGCGCGTTCGCGTTTGGTCATAGCCGGTTCCCGCCTTTCCCGATGTAACTACACTATCAGTATAAAGGAGAACGTCCACTATGGTCAAGGAGTCCATGCAGTGTATCGCCAAGCACGATCCGGAGGCGGCCCGCGCGATCGGCCGCGAGCTGGCCCGCCAGCAGCGCAATATCGAGCTGATCGCTTCGGAAAACATTGTCTCGGAGGCCGTGCTGGCCGCGATGGGGAGCGTGCTGACCAACAAATACGCCGAGGGCTATCCCGGAAAGCGCTACTACGGCGGCTGCGAGCATGTCGACGAGGCCGAGGATCTGGCCAGACAGCGCGCCATGAAGCTGTTCGGCGCCCAGCACGCCAATGTCCAGCCGCACAGCGGCGCCAACGCCAACAACGCCGTCTATTTCGCCTTCTGCAAGCCCGGCGACACCATCCTGGGCATGAATCTTTCCCAGGGGGGGCACCTTTCCCACGGCCTGCCCGTCAACATCTCCGGCGCGTATTACAACGTCGTGCCCTACGGCGTGGACGAGGAGACGCACCGCATCGACTACGACCGGCTCCGGGCGCTGGCGCTGGAGCATAAGCCAAAGCTGATCATCGCCGGCGCGTCGGCCTACCCGCGCGCCATCAATTTCACGCTGTTCGCCTCCATCGCCAAGGAATGCGGCGCCAAGCTGTTCGTCGATATGGCCCATATCGCGGGGCTGGTCGCGGCGGGTCTGCACCAGAATCCCGTCCCCTACGCGGATGTGACGACCTCCACCACGCACAAGACGCTGCGCGGCCCGCGCGGCGGCCTGATCCTCTGCGATGAGGAGCACGCCAAGGCCGTGGACAAGGCCATCTTTCCCGGCACGCAGGGCGGCCCGCTGATGCACATCATCGCCGCCAAGGCCATCTGCTTCCGCGAGGCGTCCGGCAACAGCTTCAAGGCCTATCAGGCCCAGGTGCTGACCAACGCCCACGCGCTGGCCGACGCGCTGCTGGACAAGGGCTTCGATCTGGTCTCCGGCGGCACGGACACCCATCTGATGCTGGTGGACCTGCGCCCGTTCCGCATCACGGGGCGCGAGATGCAGCACCGTTTGGACGAGGTGTATATCACCGCCAACAAGAATACCATCCCCAACGATCCGGAAAAGCCGTTCGTCGCCTCCGGCCTGCGGCTGGGGACCCCCGCGGTCACCACGCGCGGCTTCGGCGTTGAGGAAATGGGGACCATCGCGGAGTTGATCTATCTGACCGCCACGGATTTTGAAAACCAGCAGGATCACATCCGCGACACGGTCCGCTCTCT
>WRLJ01000007.1 GCA_009777685.1 Oscillospiraceae bacterium
ACGAACATGAAAGCACGCAGAATTTTATCCCTGCTCATGGCGCTGGCGATGATGGCCGGCCTGGTGACGGTGCCGATTGCGTCGGCGGCGGACGACGGTTGCGACGGCAGTGGGTGGCTGGAGTTTTGGGCTCCAGTTTTTACCGGGAAAACGCCCGCTACCAATAATACAACGGGAATAGCCGATTTGGGCATTGTTTCCAACAGTGCGGATAACGGCATAATCGGAGTTGTGGGCGACGCATTGACCTTTACTTGGGGAACCACTGGAACCAGACAACTACGGTTTCTTGTTGACGGCACTGCAACGGACGGCTTTGAGCCGACAGCCGGAAAGAACTACAAAGTAGAGTTCACTGGGACAATCACAGGCGGTACGCTCGCCAGTGATACCCAAGGAAGTTTTATAATGAAAGGGAATGGTACGAGTGCCAGTTCTCAAACTAAGACATTAACAAACGGAACAGCTACGCCGGTATCTTATGAATGGACGCAAACCGGCATAGCGTCAACCAATTATCTGGAAATAGAAACTACGGCTGCTCTTGGCTGGGCGATTTCGGGGGCAACCGTACTCACCATTGAGGATTTCGTAATTTATGAAGGATGCCTCAGTTGCGACGAATGCGATCCCGACAGCAATACCCCCGTCGGTGATTGGGTGGAGCATTGGCGGCCTTCAGCGTCGTACACCTTTGACGTTGCTGCCGATTCAGGTACATCGACGGCGAATCGAGGCAGCGGATTCAACAAACTTTCCTCTACATCTACCCGTTTGGCTATGGCAAACCGTGATGTGGAAATTGAAGTAACCGGTGTGTCCTCCACAGAGAGAGCGCTGCTTCTCAGCAGAAATGACACAGCCAATGCGGTAGATAGCTTTACGACTGAGGCGGGCGGCAAATACAAGCTCGAATTTTTAGCGTACACCTCATCCGCAACGCATAATATTAGCGTGGCTCTTGGCAACACCACATACGCTGCCGCGAACCTCGGTCAAGGGTACGCCTTGGGGAATGACAGTGGAAACCCGACGCGGGTTTCGTATGAGTTTACACATGAAAACTTGAGTTCTAACGGCAATACCATCCGAATTGGTACGGGCAGCAGTGCGGCGGGATTAAACGGAAGCGCTAACTGGACGGGTACGATATATTTGAGCGATATCTATATTTACAAACTTGACGGCAGCAGCGGCGACGAGGACTGTGTCTGCGATTTTGATTACGCACAAGACATCGTAATCGACTGGAGTTCGCTTGTTGAAGGCACTATATACACCGAAACCAGCACAGGCGCTTTCCGCACGATAGGCAATACTTCCACCGAAGCGGAAGTGCTTGCGGACAACAAGATTAAAGTTACGAAAAGTAGTAACAACAGCGACAACATCGCCTCGGGTCTTGTTTTTGAAGTTGATCTCGGAACTGCGGTTTTAGGCGACTATGCGGCTATTACATACAATGTTACTATGGGAGGAAGCAACCGCGAAATGCGGGCTCATGCTTCTGCGGCCCCGCCCGCTTCCAGCGGCAACAACAATGCTGTCAATAATTTAGGGGCTGCCGGCAGAACGGTCGGAGGCGGCAATCCAACAGCCGCTGACCAGAATATGACGAATAACATTTCTACAATAACGGGAGATACCGCAGCCTTAACAGGAAATGTTTGGCTTTATATAGGCCATGTAGCTTCCAGCTCGGTTTATGATATAACGATTGACAGCGTCAAGCTGATTGCGAAAGTATGCGATGGTTCGTGCGTGGAGGGCGATTGCTGCGACGGCGAGTGCGACCCCTGCGACTGCACGGACTGCACCAAGACGGGTGTCGGCGAGTGCTGCGATGCGGTGTCGTGCCCCGATTGCGGCGCGTTCCCGTGCGAGTGTCCCTGCGAGCTTATATGGTCGCCGGACCTCACGACCAACCCGACCGGCGGGCGCGTCAACGCGCAGCATCTTGGCGGCGGGTACGGGGTCGTCACCTCCTCGTCCGGCCTGACCATAGCATGGGTCGCACCGGACGATTCTTTCCCTGTCGGCGCGTTTGACGTAACCATCAATTCAACGAGCCAAGGGGTGCATATCAACACCTCGGGAGTGGGCTGGGAAGCCGGCAAAGGATTTTCAACCCAGCCCGGCGTGGGGTACAGGATTGAGTACGCGGCGGAAGTCATCAATGACGGAGCCAACAGAACCAACAACCGCGTGCGTGTCAACGGTGCGCAAGTAGCGGATTTCGGCGCCATAACATCCGGCAGGGACGACGGAAGCTACACCTGGACGCCCCCCAACGAAACCGCGCAGCTCACCAGCTTCTCCATTATGTATCAAAACAGCACCGACCCGTCGGGAACGGTGCGGATAAGCGGGTTGAAAATTTACAGAATCGGCAATGCCTGCGAGGGCTGCGATATCTGCTCCGAGCTATGCGATGTCTGCGGTGAATATACGTGCGAATGTCCCGGCGTCGACGCTAAGAACATTACGCTGACGCCCGGAAGAAACGCGGCGGAGATCGGCTTTACCTGGTGGACGCCGAAGGACACCGCCAATGCGGCGAAGGTTCAGATCGCCCTGGCGGCGGATGTTGACGCCGGCGAGTGGCCGACAGACCCGGAAAAGTTTGCCGTATTCGACGGTACGAACGTGGACGGCCCGTGGGTCAACGACCCGATTGTCGCCGGCGACACCGTGGGCGACCCATACAACTACAACGTCAACAGGGTCACGGCGACAGGTCTTGACCCGGATACCGACTATGCCTACCGTCTGAGCGACGGCGCGGAATGGAGCAAGGTCAAGCTGTTCAGCACGCGCAACCCGGACAAATATGCGGTCATCGCCGTCGGCGACCCGCAAATCAGCCCCGGAGACGAGCGCACATGGAATAAAGCGCTGACCATGGCGGTCGAACGGGCGGACACGCTCGGCGGCGCGGCGTTTGCGATGAGCGCGGGCGACCAGATGAACTACGCCAACAACTGGGAAGAACTGGCCGGCTATTTATCGCCCAAGGCGATGACAAGCCTTCCCTTTATGACCACCGTGGGCAACCACGACACGCAAGACCAGCGGTCTGGCTCCGGTTATGCCGGTTTCGTCCGCGGCTCGCTGCTGCCCTTCACCTACAACCAGCCCAACCTTTATTGGCCCGTGGAGTGGCAGAGCCTTAACAATGACCAGGGGCGCGGCGGCGGAAACTTCTATTTCAGCTACGGCAACACGCTGTATATATCCATCAACTCCAACATCAAAAATGTGAATTCTCACGAGGCGTTCATGGAGGAAGCCATCGCTTCCCACCCCGGCGCGACTTGGCGCGTCGCCCTGTATCATCACGATATATACGGGGTCGGCTCCCACGCCAGCACATCGGGCTACGGCGACTCGGTGGACATGCAGCCGACATGGGGCCCCTTCATGGACAGACACAACATTGACATTGTCGTCAACGGGCACGACCATATCTACGGGCGCTCCAAGTTTATGAAGGGCGACGAGGTTGTCCTGTATCAAATGCCCACCGTTTTGGACAGAGATCATTTGGGCATTACCGAAAAGAACCCCGGCACATACATACTGCCGGACGGCACATTATATATGGCGCTGGGCGCGGCGGGCACAAAACGGTATGACCCCTATGTATCCGACTGGCTTGCCTATACCCCCGGCAGAATCAATGTTTCCGAGTATTCGATTATGGAAATCGAAGGCGATAAGCTGACCTTCACGACCTACCGGATTGACACGGACGCGGTCGTTGACAGCGTCACGCTTAAAAAGACCGCCGATTACGCCGATTTGCAACGCTTGATTACCAGCAGCGAAGCGGTGCCGGCCGAGGGAATCACAACGGAGTCCTGGACAGCGTTCCAGGCGGCGATCACCGCGGCGGAGAGCGTAGCAAGCGACGCCGCCCCGACGGTGATCCACAATGCCTTTGTCAGCTTGTATACCGCGTATTACGCGCTTGAAATGGAAACCGACAAGACCGCGCTGGGAACCCTGATCAGCGAAGTTACAGCCCTGCTGGCCTCCACCGTCGAGGGTCAGTTTACCGGCCAGTACGGCGAGGGACAAAAAGCCATCTTGCAGGGGATTCTTGAGGATGCGGTGATTGTCTATAACACCCGGCTGGCCACACAGGCGGAGGTCGACGCCGAGGTCAGCAAGCTGGGACCCGCGCGCGCCGCATATCTGGCGACAGAAGGGTCCGCGGTGCCGCCCAGCTTTATGCCTGTCACCGATATCGGGGCGGACGGCCCGCAGGTATTGGAACTGATTAACTGGATGGCGGATACCGGCGAACCGTTCTTTGTCGCCACCGATCAGGAGCGGTATAGCAATCACTACACCAAGCAGGACTTTGCGAAAGACACCTTTGGAGCCATGCGCAATGACCAGCTCTACGGCCCGTATAACCTCAGGGGCGGGCGCGGAGACATCGAGGCGTATATCTCCAAGACACACATCGGCACTTGGATTCGCTATGAACTGAATGTGGCGGAAGAGGGTATGTATGAGGTCAAGCTGGGCGCTCTCAACAAGACGGCCACGGCGCAAAGCATCGTACTGAGAGACGATCAGTATAACATCCTGTCTGCCTTTACCGTCGCGGCGGGCGCCGTGGGTCATACTTGGGAAGATAACGCGCAGGATGTGACAGGCAGCGATGAAATCTATCTTGCGCAAGGCAAAAACATCATTGAGCTGTACTTCATCAACGACGCCACGTCGCAGGGAGCCAACCCCGCTTATCCCGACGGCCCCGACATTGACATCCTGACCTTTGAGCGTACAGGCGACGGGACGCCTCCCGACTTTACGATTGGCGTCGGCGACGGGAAACTCGCCTATGTCCTGCCCTTGCCGTCCGTCCAAACCGGCGGCGCGGCCGTCTCCCAGCGCGGATGGAGGGCCGGCGGAAGTGACTCAAGCCCCGGTCTCACCGTGGCGGAGCTAAAAGCGGCCACCCATCTCGTAGTGGAAGTCGCCGCCCAGCCCAACAGCGGCACCTTGCAGTTGCACCTTTGCTCCGACGGCAACGACTTTACATGGACGGATACCGCGGTAGGAACCGGAACCGCTCACTGGCAATCTGCCCAGAGAAGATTCTACATTGACCTCAGCGTATACAGAGAAGGCCTGGATAACGATTTCGCCGCCTGGCGCGGCATGACGAATTCGGGCTATATCGACCTCAGCTACTACAACTGGGGCTGGGATGCGCTCAACGTCATGAGGGCGTATTTGGTCCTCGACGAGGCGCTCTACCTTGACCTCACCGCCCCCTGTGAGGACTGCGGCGAATATCCCTGTGAATGTGTCCCCGAGGACAGCCGCGAGATCGTACTGTTTGAAGGCAGCAATTCCGATCCTGCCGATTGGGAGGGCTGGGGTCCCGCGGTCGTAATCACCAATGCCGGCTCATTTGACGGCCGCCCGAGCAACATCGCCATGACAGCGTTCCGTCAAGCCTTTACACAAGACACGCTTTTGGCCGTAACGTTTACCAAAGGCTCGACTCCTCTTATGAAGTTCTTCAAAAACGGGGTTGCGATTGAACCTGAAAACGCGGCGCTGTTAAGTCCGGGAACCAACACAGGCGGTGTGGCTGTCTTTACCTACGCCAGTGTTATGGCCTACCTTCGGAGCCACGGGATCAACAGTCTGACGGAGATAGACGTAATTTTCATCAATGGCAGGGGCGATACCTCTCCCATCGGCTTAACCGTAACCAAAGTCGCGGTTCTGACTCAGGCTTCCGCCCCGCCCGCCAGCGGTGACGATCCTCCCGGCGGCGGCGCCCCCTCCAGCCCCGGCACAACCCCCGACCCTGACCCCGAGCCGGAGACAGGCGTTGAGGTGGAACTCAGCGAAGAGCAAATCACGGAAATCATAGACGCCATTGACGATGCGATTGCCGACGCGCTGGAAGAGATCGCGGAGCTGCTGGAAGCTGAAAGCGGCGAAACGGTGGTCGTCAGCGTCGTCCTCGAGCTCGGCGCGGAGGTGGACGCGGACACGGCGGAGGTGAGCTTTACCGTACCGGACACCGTCGCGGACGCGATTGCCGCGGCCATCGAGGCGATGGAGGAAGCCATTGAGGACGGCGCGAGCATAGACTTCACGGTCACCCTCGACCTCGGCGTCGCCGCGCTCACCCTCGACCTCGAAGCTCTCGCGGAAGTTTTTGGCGGAGATGAAGCTCCGGTACTCAGCATTGTCATTGAGCAGCGGCAGGAGGAATCCGTTGAGGAGCTGCTCGCGGGGCTGGACGAGGACGTCGCCGCGATGGTGGAAGGCCGCAAGGTGATCAGCCTCATCATCACCGTGGGTGGTGTGCCGGTCACGGATTTTGGCGGCGGGGCTGTCGACGTGGTTATCCCGTATACGCTGGGCGAAGACGAGGACAGCAACGCGGTGCTGGTGAAGTATCTGGGCAAGGACGAGCCGGAGCTGATGCGCAGCTATTACGACGACGGGTTTGTCTACTTTTCGACCAAGCACTTCTCGATGTTTGTGATTGCGTATAAGCCCGTAACCTTTACCGATGTCATTCCCGACTGGGCGGCGGCGCACGCGGCCTTCGCGGGCGCGCGGGGCCTGTTCGTGGGGAACGAGGCGGGAGAGTTCCTGCCCCATCTGAGCATCACCTATCAGCAGCTGGCGGCGGTGCTGGCCAACTATATGGGCCTGGGCGGCGAGCTTGACTGGGGAAGCGGCGACCATAATACATGGGGGAAGGACTTCGGCCTCTTCGGCGATTTGGATGTGGAGTTCAGCGCCGTCGCCACCCGCGCCGACATGGCGTATATCATCTACAACTTCATCGTCAGGAGCGGCGTCAAGGTCAGCCCCAGGGCGGGCGTCACCTTCACCGACCTCGGCGGCCTGGACGACGCCTATGTGGCGGCCATTGAGTTCCTCGCGGGACGCGGCATTGTCAACGGAACGGGCGGAACCGGCTTCAGCCCCGACCTGACCGTTGACCGCGCGCAGGTAGCGGCCATCGTGGCCAACATCGTGAAAGCGTTCGGCCAATAGACCGGCGTCACCGCGAACCGCGCGGCCTTCGAGCGGCCGGAAACCCTGGCGTTTGCGGAGTAAGGGCACAATAAAACACACGGCAAAAGCGGGGGCGTATGCCCCCGCTTTAGTTTGTAATCAGCTCTGTTTCCGTCATGGGGTTCCGCATTTCATATATCCCACCGTAAACGGCAGTTGCTCAAATGTTTGTGTTCCCGTATGAACAAACCCATTCGCGGCGTACCATTCTTTCAGAACGGCGTTTTCTTCAATGATGCCGATGGTGATTTTATTCCCGCCAAGCTCCGCAACTTTTTCTTTGCAAAAATTCAACAATGCTTGCCCATAACCGAAGTGCCGAAATTCCGGCAAAACGGCAAGATCGTTCATTTCGTATGTACCACTACCCACATCGGTGAGCGAGGCGAAACCAACCAATTTACCGTCCGCGAAATAGCCGAACGGATAGTAACCGTCTTTGATTTTACTTGCCAATCGCTCATCGGTGATAAAACTTGTATGACCGGGGCAGTTCTCTTTCGTTAGGCTAAAATCCTGTGCTGCCGTGGCGAAACTTTGACGTATGACCTCTGCGCACATGGGAAGATGTGCTTCTGACAATGGACTAATCCGTCCGGGCGCGTTATCTCCGTACACGGCAACTTGCCATTCATCCTCATAGACAATCCTTCCGGGAAAGTTCGTATAGACAATATCATAGGGTTTTGAATATTTTTCAAGCATATCCATAAGCGGTTGAAGTTTCCCGACCATAAATCCTGTTGTCGCCGTCTTGAACCATGTGATAGGTTTGCCCGGTTTGTCGTCATCGTAAAACGGAGGGTTCGGCAAATTTTCATCAAACCAAACTTGGTCTATTTCGTGATATATTACCTTTTCCTCATCGGTCAGTAATCCGGCTTGTTGTAACCGATGAACGGCGGCGAATATTCCAACAGGCATACCCGTCCGATAAGCGGTTTCCCGACCTTGTATACGAACATATTTCATGTTGTTTGGGTTTTCACTCATTACGAAAAGCCTCCATATTAAATGTTACCACGCCGTCGGGACAAATAAATTCTCCGCTATGTTTAGACGCCCCCGCTAAAAGGTTGGATAAATCACCCCCTGCCCGCACAGCTTCCATCAGCGGAAAGAGCTTCGCCATCGACTTTGAGCAGAACCCGCCCGGACAACCGTATTCACATGAATATGTATCGCCGACTTCGTGACCGTTACGGCAATTCTCCGGCTTACCGTTCGCACCGACCGAAACCACGGTGATTTTGAAGGAATATTCTTCTTTGTAGCAGTTTTAGGGCAGTTCCCTGTGGAGACAGCAAAGAAAGTGCAAGGGTATGGCCGGGACGTGTGAGCAAGACAAAAAGAGAGAAAACCAAAAGTCGAGGCCAGGACAGGCTGGAAAAGACCCTTACGGTAAACAGCAGTGCCTTCCCGCAAACAAAACCCCCGTATGACCGGCAGGGGGGCTGGGGGCGGCACGCCCCCAGTGGGGGGCTCCGGGGGAGACCTCCCCCGGGAATGCCTGAACACCACCCAAACCAACAGCCGGACGGGCAAACGGTGAAAACCCTTTCCCCCGGAGTTTGCGGATAACCTGCGGGACGCCGAGGTCTGCGTCCCCTACACATACGTCATGTTTTAGATGACGCGGCGTAGTAGGGGCGCGCATTGCACGTCCGCCGGTCGCCCGGCAAACTACAACACAGCGAACGGGTCATGGTCCGCATCCTGGTTCCATACGTATTCGATCACGCCGGCCGCCGCTTCGGCGGCTTGAAGCCCGTGTTGATCGCGGACAAAGCCCAATGTCATATCTATCCCGGCGGAAACCCCCGAGGCCGTATAGTATTTCCCGTCCTGAACCCAGCGCGCCTGTTTGATCCAATCCACCTCTGTGCCGTGGGAGGACGCCCACGCAAAGGCCATCTTGTTGGACGTGGCCCTTCTCCCATTCAGCAATCCTGTTTGGGCCAGCAAAACAGAGCCGGTACAAACCGTGAGTACATGCGGGGCCTTTTCGGCTAACATCCGCAGCTGATCCATGAACTCGTCATCCTTCAGCAGCGGCCTTACCCCTATGCCGCCCGGTATCAGCAGCACGCCCGCGGTGTCCATCTCCGCAAACGGCAGCGTATGCGTTCTTACGTTTTGTTTGCTCTCCACAGTCCCGCCCTGCAAGGAGAAGCAGTTCATCTCGTAGCCGCCGGGGACATGGCCCATGACCTCGATGGGGCCAAACGCGTCGAGCGTTTCAAAGCCGTCAAACAAAACGGTGTTGAATTTTGTCATGTTTCACTCATCCTCCGCCGTTCTCCAGCTCCTCCTCGATCCGCAGCAGCCGGTTGTACTTGGCCACCCGCTCGCTCCGGGAGGGCGCGCCGGTCTTGATCTGGCCCGCGTTGGAGGCGACCGCCAGATCGGCGATGGTGGAATCCTCCGTCTCGCCGGAGCGGTGGGAGATGACCGCTTTATAGCCCGCGCCGCGGGCCGTTTCGATGGCTCCGAGGGTCTCGGTCAGCGTGCCGATCTGGTTGGGCTTAATCAAAATCGCGTTGGCCGCGCCCAGCGCGATGCCCTTTTTCAGGCGTTCCGTGTTCGTCACGAACAGATCGTCGCCCACCAGCTGCACCTTGCCGCCCAGCGCGCCGGTCAGCTCCTTCCAGCCATCCCAGTCGTCCTCGGCCATGCCGTCCTCCAGCGAAGCGACGGGATACCGGCCGCACAGGTCTTGCCAATAGCGGATCATCCCGTCGCGCGTCATTTCCGTTCCGGCCTTGGGGAGACGGTATACGCCCCCGTGGTACCACTCCGTCGCCGCGGCGTCCAGCGCGAAATTAAAGTCGGCCCCCGGACGGTAGCCCGCCGCTTCGATGGCCTCCGTCAGCAGCGCGAGGGCGTCCTCATCCTTTTCCAAATCGGGCGCGAAACCGCCCTCGTCTCCGACGGCGGTGACCATGCCCCTGGAGTGGAGTATCTTTTTCAGGGTGTGGAAGACCTCGGCGCACCGGCGCAGGCCCGCGGCAAAGTCCGGCGCGCCCACGGGGCGGATCATAAATTCCTGAATGTCCACATTGTTGCCGGCGTGCGCGCCGCCGTTGAGGATATTCATCATCGGCACGGGCAGGCATTTGGCGTTCACGCCGCCCAGGTAACGATAGAGCGGCAGATGAACGCCTTTGGCGGCCACCTTGGCGGCGGCCAGGCTGACGCCGAGGATGGCGTTGGCCCCCAGCCGGGACTTGTTCGGCGTGGCATCCAGGGCGATCATCGCGGCGTCCAGCGCGGCCTGATCCAGCGCGTTCCTGCCCAGCAGGGCGTCCGAGACCTCCCCGTTGACCGCCGCGACGGCGTTCAGGACGCCCCTGCCATGATACCGGTCCATATCGCCGTCGCGCAGCTCATGGGCCTCAAAGGCGCCGGTGGACGCGCCGGAGGGAACCGCCGCGCGGGCGCGGTACACGCCGTATTCGTCCTCCGCCGTTACTTCGGCCTCCACCGTCGGGTTGCCCCGGCTGTCCAGAATTTCGCGCCCGCGGACATGGGTGATTTCGAGGTATTTCATACTGCCGCTCCTTTCTTTTTTGTAAAAACCAGTATCCCCCGCTTATCGGCGGGGGATACGCCGCAGCGCATTTGGGGGATATGGGGGGATCACGTCAATCTAATTTCCGTCCTATAGCACACACCCTGTAGGGACGGTCGCCCCCGACCGTCCGCCGGTGCGCGTAAAATCGGGAACACCGGCGTGGTTTCCGCCTGTTTTCGGACGACCGGGGGCGGTCGTCCCTACTACAATGTACAATCTAAAGCATGACGTCTGTGTAGGGACGCCATATATGGCGTCCACGGGCGACCGGGACGGTCGCCCCTACAATCGGCGTAAACTTTTAGATGTTGCGGTGTCCTAGGGATAATGGCCCGGCCCTTTTGGGCATCGTTTATTTCCAGCATTTACTCCTCATATAAATCCCCGCTGTTTTCTTTGTTGAGTGTCCCGTCCAGTTCAATCATTAAAAATTTTGATAATGCTGTTACAACGGGTCTGTGCCTCACGCCTTTGGGGACAATGATCAATTCTCCCTCCTCTATTTTGATGAGCCCCTCGTCTGTTTCGAGGTGAAAGGTCCCCTCAATCACATAAAAAAGCTCATCGGACTGTTCATGGATATGAAAATCCAATGTGCGGTTTTCGACCTTCACAACGCTTAACACATGGCCGTTCAAGCGCCCGACTTTGTCATAAACATATAGCTTTTCTACCGCGTCAACGGCTTTTTTCAGGTTTACTTTTTCCAGCATACTATGCTTCTCCTATCATCGCTATTTAGGATCGTGGTTGACTATGTCAAGGAGCAGGTTTGCCTCTTCGGGCGATATATTTTCCGACAGCCTTGCCCCGGCAATGACGGGCGCCCATACAAAGATTTCATCTTGGGAAATCCCGCTTGTCTCGCAGTACAAACGCAAATACAAATCCGCAAAATCCTGTGAAAACTGCACATATAACAAATAACTCCGGTATACGTCCGCCCTCAAATCTCCCGAGCTCGCGTCAACCCAATCAATAATCGTTACCTGGTGATCATTCAGAATCAGATTAAATATATGATAATCGCCGTGACAAAGATGATTTTCGTGCTGAATGGCATACATCCTTTCGATCAGCGTTTTCTTTTGTTTGTCGTTTATGAAGCGGGCGGACAGCAGCTGACGTTCTAGTTTATCTGTCATGCGTTCAAAGTCCGCCGCGTGAACCGCGTGAATTTTCAATTGAACATCAACGGATATATTCATATATTCATGCGCTTTCGTCATATCCTCATACAGCATATCGCCCACGGTTCTGCCTGTAATATGTTCCATTACAATGGCCTGCCTGCCGTTTACAGGGACCACGCCGTAAACATAAGGAACAGGCAGGCCGCGGGAATAGGCGTATTTTTGCTTATTGGCTTCATATTCCGCCTCTGTGTCCCGCAGATTGTCATTCAAAACTTTAATAATCTTTCCGTCGTGCAGATATATTCCGGCTGTGTTGCCTTTTTGAATCGGTTCTCCTAAATGCACAGTCACACCTCATTGGTTCGGTTTTGGGGGATGTAAAAGGAGCGGCGGAGATCGTGTTTACCGCAATGTTGCAAAATACTGATCATTCCAAATATGCGCTTCTATCACTCTTTGCCCTATTTGTCGGTGTACGCTGTCCAATACCATTTCGATATCATTTCCGTTTTTAGCAAGAAGCGCTAACAATTCATCCTTCATCAATACGGTATCTCACTCCAATCCAGAATACCCTCCGCGAACTAACGCTGATATACAAGCTCTCCAGTCCGCATTATTTCCTCAACAAAGCCCGTTTCATCTTCCTGTCTGTCTAATAAAACCGGTTCGATCGCCGTATTTACATTCCATGTAAGACCGGATAATTTTACACAGGTTTGAAACCAATCGCCCGTGAAACCGTCAAAGATAACCGCTATATCAATGTCACTCGCCTCAATCGCAGTACCTTTAGCACACGAACCGAACAAAATCACTTGATTCGGCGACATTTCTTTGACCACCGCATTGGCGTATTCCCGGGCAATTCCTAAAGCTGTTGCTTTATCCATGTTAAAAATATCTCCGCTTACTTTACAATCAGGCTTTCCCCCGTCATTTCCTCCGGTTTGTTCAGGCCCAGTAAGTCCAGAATCGTCGGGCAGATGTCGCACAGACGCCCCGGCCTCAGCTCGGCCTGCGCGCCGCAGAGGATGAACGGAACGGGATTGAGCGTATGCGCCGTGAACGGCGTGACGCCGTCGTCGTCGAGCATCTTGTCGGCGTTGCCGTGGTCGGCGGTGACGATGGCCACGCCGCCCTCGGCGGCGACCGCCTCGAGCGTGCGTCCCACGCAGATATCGACGGTCTCGACGGCCTTGACCGCGGCGGGGATGATGCCGGTATGCCCCACCATGTCGCAGTTGGCGTAGTTGAGCACGATGACGTCATACCGGCCGCTGTGGATGCGCTCCACCACCTCGCCGCAGACCTCAAAGGCGCTCATTTCGGGCTTTAAGTCAAACGTCGCCACATCCGGGGTCGGGATCAGCACACGGTCCTCGCCGGGGAAGACGGTCTCCTCGCCGCCGTTGAAGAAGAACGTCACGTGCGCGTACTTCGTCGTCTCCGCGATGCGGAGCTGGCTCATCCCCAGGCGGCTGATGTACTCGCCGAAGATGTTGTGCAGGCTCTTCGGCGGGAACGCCACGCGCACATTGGGCATGGTCGCGTCAAATTCGGTGGCGCAGACGTAGCACAGCGGGAACATGCCGTTGCGCCGCGCAAAGCCCGTAAAATCGGGGTCCACGAAAGCGCGCGTGATTTCCCGCGCCCGGTCGGGCCGGAAATTGAAGAAAATCACGCTGTCATACGGCTGAACGCCGGCGTTTTTCTCACAGACCACCGGCACGACAAACTCGTCCGTCACGCCGGCGGCATAGCTGTCCTCCACGGCCTTGACCGGATCGGGGTTTTGCACCCCTTCGCCGAAGACCATGGCGTTGTACGCCTTGGCCACGCGCCCCCACTGCGTGTCGCGGTCCATCGCGTAGTAGCGGCCCATCACGGTGGCGATGCGCGCGCCGGTCTGCTCGCACTTCTCCCGGGCCTCGGCCACGAAAGCGCGTCCGGACTCCGGCGGCACGTCGCGCCCGTCCAGGAAGCAGTGCAGGTATACCTTGTGAAGCCCGTGGCGTCTGGCCAGCTCCAGATAGGCCCACACGTGCGTGTTGTGGCTGTGTACGCCGCCGTCGCTCATCAGCCCCATCAGGTGGAGCGCGGAGCCGTGCTGCTTACAGTGCTCCACGGCGGACAGGAACGCCTCATTTTCAAAGAAAACGCCGTCCTCGATGGCCTTGGTGATGCGGGGCAGGTCCTGATACACCACGCGGCCCGCGCCGATGTTGGTATGGCCGACCTCACTGTTTCCCATCTGCCCGGCGGGCAGACCGACATCCAGGCCGGACGCCGAGAGCGTGGTGTGCGGGCATTCCGCCAGCAGCTTATTCATCACCGGCGCGGAGGCCAGGCTCATCGCGTTCCCGCCGGACGGCTCGGCCAGGCCGTAGCCGTCCATGATGATGAGGACAAACGGCGTTTTCTTCATCAGAGCACCTACAATACTATTGATTGGCCGCCTGCACGATCGCGGCGAAGCTGTCGGGGTCCAAAGACGCGCCGCCGATCAGGCCGCCGTCTACGTCCAGCTGGGCCAGAAGCTCGCGGGCGTTGTCCGCGTTCATCGAGCCGCCGTACTGAATGGTCACGGCCCTGGCCGCGCGCGCGCCGTACTTCTTGCGAATCAGCGTGCGGATATAGGTGCAGACCTCCGCCGCCTGTTCGGGGGTGGCGTTGCGTCCTGTGCCGATGGCCCAGACCGGCTCATAGGCAAAGACGATTTTCTTCAGCTCGTCCGTTGTGGGAATTGAGTCAAACGCGCTGCGCACCTGCAAGGCGACGACCTCGTTTGTCACGCCCATGTCGCGCTCCTTCAGCGTCTCGCCGACGCAGACGATGGCGCGCAGGCCCGCGGTCAGCGCGGCCTTGACCTTCCGGGCCACCAGCTCGTTGCTTTCGCCGGCATACTGGCGCCGCTCGGAGTGGCCGATGATGACATACTTCACGCCCGCGTCCTTCAGCATTTTGCCGGACACCTCGCCGGTATACGCCCCGGATTCCTCCTGATGCAGATTCTGCGCGCCGACGGAGATGCGGCAGTCCTTGGTTGCGCGGGTCAGGGAGACGATGTCCGTAAAGGGAACGCACAGGACGACCTCGCACCATTTGCAGCGCGCCACGCGCGTCTTCAGCGTCTCGGCGAGGGCGCGCGCCTCGGTGGGGGTCTTGTTCATCTTCCAATTGCCTGCGATGATGGTTTTGCGGTACCTTCTGTTCATATTCGTCGCTTCCTTTCTATATTTCCGTATTCTTAAAATGAGGAGGGATCGGACTACTTATCCATCAGCGCCGCGATGCCGGGCAGATCAAGGCCTTCAAGGAACTCCAGGCTGGCCCCGCCGCCGGTGCTGACATGGTCCATGCGGTCGGCATAGCCGAATTTTTCGACCGCCGCCGCGCTGTCGCCGCCGCCGACAATGCTGATGGCGTCCGACTTGGCCATCGCCCGCGCGACGGCCCGCGTGCCCTCGGCAAACTCGGGGAATTCAAACACGCCCATCGGGCCGTTCCAGATCACGGTTCCGGATTTCATGATGGTGTATACATAGCGGTCCGCCGTTTTCGGCCCGATATCCATGCCCATCATATTGTCCGGGATATGCTGTACGGTGACGGGCTTCGCGTCGGGCCCGAAATGATCGGTGACGATGTGGTCGCCCGGCATCAGGAACTGAACGCCCAGCCCCATCGCCTTCAGCATCAGGTCCTTGGCCAGGTCCAGCTTGTCCTGCTCACAGCGGGAAATACCGATCGGGCGGCCCGCCGCTTTTTTGAAGGTATAGGCCATCGCGCCCCCGATGATGATGGTGTCGCATTTCTGGAGCAGATTTTCGATGACGCCGATCTTGTCGCTGACCTTCGCGCCGCCCAGAATGGCGACGAAGGGGCGTTTGGGGGTGTCCAGGGCGCGGCCCATGACCCGGATTTCTTTCTGGATCAGGAAGCCGCACACGGCGGGCAGATAGTCCGCCACGCCGGCGGTCGACGCGTGGGCGCGGTGGGCCGTGCCGAAAGCGTCGTTGACGTACAGCTCGGCCAGCGACGCCAGCGCCTTGGCGAAGTCCGCGTCGTTTTTCTCTTCTTCGGCGTGATACCGCACGTTTTCCAGCAAGAGGACGTCCCCGTCCTTCAGCGCGGCGGCCTTGGCCCGGGCGTCCGCCCCCACGACATCGGCGGCCATCGTGACCGGCCGGCCCAGCAGATGGGCCAGGCGTTCGGCGATGGGCGCGAGGGAATATTTCGGGTTTACATCGCCCTTCGGGCGTCCCAGATGGGAGCAGAGGATCACTTTGGCGTGGTGCTGGATTAAGTGCTGAATGGTTGGCAGAGATTCGACGATGCGCTTGTCCGCCGTGATGGCCCCGCTGTCGTCCTGCGGCACGTTGAAATCGCAGCGGACGAGAACCCGCTTCCCGGCGACCTTCACGTCCTCGATGCTCTTTTTGCTGTATCTCATGTTCGCTTCCCCTTTATCCGGTAGTATGTTGGTCACGGAGGGTATTATATTCCCAAAGTCATCTGAAAAGCAAGAACTTTTTGAAAAAATTCATGATTTCTTTATATTTTGTACTCTAGTACGGCTCTCCGTAGTAGCAGACGGCGACGCTTTCCGGCCCGCAGTTGGTGATGACCGTCACGCCGATGGTGTGACGCCTGACGCTTTTGGGCTTCAGCGTTTGGATCAAAAGCGCCTCCAGACGGTCCAGCTCCTCCGGCGGAACGCTGCCGTGAATCAGGTACAGGTCCTGCTCCTCCGACCGGACAATGCGCTGCCGGAGCTGGGCGATGATCGCCGGCACTACGTTTTTCCCGCCGCGCACCTTTTCCACGGGCGCGATTTTCCCGTCCCGGCACAGCAGGATGGGCCGGATACCCAGCGCGCCGCCGACGAACGCCGCCATGCCGCTGATGCGCCCGCTTTTCTGCATACAGCGCAGGGAGTACGCGCCAAAAATTCCCTGATTGCGCCGTGTGCGCTCCCGCAGGTCCTCCACGATCCGCTGAAAGCTCCAGCCCTGCCCGGCCTGTTCCAGCGACTCCAGAATCAGCCGCCCGTAAATCATGGAATACTGCCTCGAATCAATCACCTCGACGGTCAGCGCGCCCGGGTATTTGCCCTCCAGCTCCTGATGCGCCACGGTGATGGACTGGGCCACGGAGCTGGCCGTTGAGCTGATGGTGCAGACGACCGCGTGGGTATAGCCGCCGCGCAGGGCGTCCTCGAAGGCCTCCAGCCACTGCTCGGGCGTTCCCATGGCATGGGTGGGGATTTCCGCGCAGGTCTTCAGATACTCGTAATACTCCTGCCGGTCGACGTTGGTTTCAAGCTCGACGCGGCCGTCGCTGAAGATGACGCTGGACGGAACCATGCGGTAGGGCAGTCCCTGCGTGTCTTCCGGAAGCAGGTCCGCCGGCGAGTCCGAAAAGAACATGATTTTCTCCATAATTATGGAATCTCCTTCCTGTTTTTGTTGCGCCGATGGGGTAGTATACTACAAAAACCTGTATATTTCAAGGGGCTTTTTTGCCTGGTTGCACATTGTGAAAAAATCATATATACTGAACGATAGGAAAATGGAAACCTCTGTGGATTCCGGCGCGGCATTCCGGCCGCGCTCCCGGCCCTCTCGTTCATTTCTTCATTCAGGCCGGCGCCTCGCGCGCCTGCCGGACAGGACGTGTTTGTGATGCACTATCAGAGAACCGTGGTCAAGGTGGGAACCTCGACCCTGACGCATGAGACCGGCGCGCTGCATCTGGAGCGCATGGACAGGCTGGTGCGGACGCTGGCCGACCTGATTGGCGCGGGGCGCGAGA